>NZ_JBTBFV010000018.1:0-89502 GCF_054786995.1 Mycobacterium sp. ZZG | reverse complement strand
CAACACAGCCACAGCTTCAAGCCGCTGCGCGATCGCCGCCGACTCGGCACGCGCCGCCGAACCCATCGCCTCGATAAGCTCCCGCGGCTCGACACCCTCGAACATACCTTCGATTATGGCAGGCAGCTCTGACACGATGACGCACCAAAAAGCGTGCGCGAAGGGGTGATTCACCGCAGCGGCGCACACCACCGCAGCCGGGTGCCACCGGAGGGCACCGGGTCGACGGTGAACATGCCGTCGGCCTCGACCGCCCGCTGCTGCAGATTGTTCAACCCGCTTCCGGTGATGTCCGCGGGGATCCCCCGGCCGTTGTCGACGACCTCGATGCACAGCTGGTCCGAGGCGGTGACGCTGACGTCGAGCGTGGTGGCCGCGGCGTGGCGGACCGCGTTGCTGACGGCTTCGCGGAGAACGGCTTCGGCGTGGTCGGCAAGCACCCCGTCGACCACGGACAGCGGTCCTTTGTACTGCACCGTGGTGTGCAACGTGGGGGTGGTGAACTGGGCGACGGCCTCGTCGAGCCGTTGCCGCAACCGGGTGCTGCCGCCCTGACCGCCATGCAGATCGAAGATCGCGGTGCGGATCTCCTGGATCACCTGTTGCAGGTCGTCGACGCACTCGGTGAGTCGTTCCTGGACGTCGGCGGCGCGGGCCCGCGGAATCGTGCCCTGCAGCGCCAGTCCGACGGCGAACAAGCGCTGGATCACGTGATCGTGCAGATCGCGGGCAATGCGGTCGCGGTCGCTGAGCACGTCGAGTTCGCGCAACTGCCGCTGCGTGCTGGCCAGTTGCCAGGCCAGAGCCGCCTGGTCGACGAACGCCGCCATCATGTCGAGATCGTCGCCATTGAACGGCGGCGCCGGCTGGGGCCGCACCGCCACCAACACGCCGGCGACCGTCTCGGCCGTCCGCAGCGGCAGCACCAGCGCGGGTCCGGGCCCCGAGTGCTGAAAGTCCAGCTCGTCGAAGCGGCGCGGCGTCCCGGTCGCGAAGACGTCCCCGACCGGGCTGTCCGCGATGGGGATCGCGGTCGAGGTGCTCACCGGGCTGTCACCGGCGGTCGCCGCCACCACCAGCTCGTCGACCGGGCCTTCCAGGTCATCGAGGTCGGGACGCACCGCGACCCAGGTGGTCTGCGCTCCGCTGAGGTGCCGCGATTCGTCGGCGACCAGCCGGAAGACCTTCGCGGGATCGACGCCGGAGAGCATCTCGGTGGCGATGTCGCGGGTGGCCTCGATCCAGGACTGCCGGATCTTGGAGTGTTCGTAGAGCCGGGCGTTCTCGATGGCGATGCCCGCCGCGGCCGCCAGCGCCTGGACCAGGACCTCGTCGTCCTCGCTGAACGGCTGCCCGCCCGCTTTCTCCGTCAGGTAGAGATTGCCGAACACCTCGTTGCGGATACGCACTGGTACGCCCAGAAACGTCCGCATCGGTGGATGGTGTTCGGGGAACCCGACCGAGGCCGAATGCTTCGAGATGCTGTCGAGCCTGATCGGCTTCGGATCGTCGATCAGCACACCCAGCACGCCGCGTCCCTCGGGGAGGTGCCCGATCTTCTCCCTGGTGGCCTCGTCGATGCCCTGGTAGATGAACTCGACCAGCTCGTGGTCGTGTCCGCGCACCCCGAGCGCGCCGTAGCGGGCGTCGACCAAGTCGATCGCGGTACGGACGATTGTGCGCAGTGTTTCGTCGAGTTCCAGCCCCGACGTCACCACCAGCATGGCGTCCAGCAGCCCGTCGAGCCTGTCGCGCCCTTCGACGATCTGCTCGACACGGTCCTGCACTTCGTTGAGAAGTTCGCGAAGCCTAAGCTGAGACAGCGTGTCGCGGAGCGGACGCGCGCCGGTTTCGGCGGCCGGCTTGCCCTTGCGGGTCACGCCACCATGGTGCCATCCGTGCGGACGAAACGTGCAACATCGGTCCGAATCCCCGTGTCAGGCATCCGAATGTGATAGTTGCGCCCGGAAATACCGCTCGGCGTCGTCGCGGTGGAACACCGAGGTGCCCGGGGTCTGCAGCTTCGCCGTGGCCGCCGCCATCCCGAACCGCACCGCCCGCTCCAGCGGCCAACGGCGGGCGAGGCCGACGGTGATGCCGGCGACCATGGCGTCGCCCGCGCCCACACCACTGACCGACGTGACCGGCAGCGCCGGAAACCGTTCCCCGTCAGTGGATGTGACCAGCAGCGCGCCCTGCGAACCCAACGACACCACCACCGCTTTCGTCACGCCGCGGTCGATGAGTTCGCGGGCGGCGGCGACTTGCTCCGGTTCCGTTGCCAGCGGTCTGCCGACACACTCGCGGAGCTCACGGACGCTGGGCTTGAGCAGGTGGACTCCGGACGTGACATGGCTCAGCCCGCTCCCGGACGTGTCCAGAATCAGCAAAACGCCTGTAGCCGTGCAGACGTCGGCGACCCGCCGATAGAAATCGGGCGGCACCCCCGGTGGCAGGCTGCCGCTGGCGACGACGATCTGCGCGGACCTCGCGGAGCGCCGAAGCGCCTCGAGGCACCGCGCCTGTTCACCTGCACTCAGGACGGGCCCGGGGAGAATGAAGCGGTACTGCTTGCCGCTGACCCGCTCGTTGACGGTGAAGCTCTCCCGCGTTGCACCGTCGATGAGCACCGGGTCCTCCGGTACGCCGGAGGCGTGCACCAGATCGATGACCCGCGCACCGGTGGAGCCGCCGGCGGTGAACACCGCCGACACCGACGCACCGAGTGCGTGGGCGAAGCGGGCCACGTTGACCCCGCCGCCGCCCGCGTCGTATCTCTCTGCGCGGCAACGGATCTTCTCGGTCGGAACGACTTCGTCGGCCTCGGCGGTGACATCGAGCGCGGTGTTCATCGTCAACGTGACGATCGCCGAGCCGCTCATAGACCGGTGGGGTAGGTCTCGGGAGTCTCGCCGGCCACCCAGACGCTGGTGACCTCCAGCGGCTCCAGCGCGGTGGTCTTGTCGATGTGGATGATCCCGTCGTACTGTTCGCCGGGCCGGACGTGATAGTAGTGGCTCTGCCGCTCGGTGGCGGGCAGGTAGATCACCCCGATGGCGCGCACGAGCCGGACGTCGTCCAACGGTTCGGCGGCGGCGCGGCTGATCAGGGGCGACACCAGGAACTCGGGACGGTCGACCTCGTGGAACAGCTCTTCCACACTGCCGTTCAGCGCCGGGCGGACCACCTTGCGCTCGGCGACCCCATCGCCGACGTGAGAGTTGCGCGCCCACACCACGATCCGCGCCGGTTCGGTACCGCCGCGCTGTTCCAGATGCCGGTCCAGGTGGCGGAGCAGCGCCTCCAGTGTCGTGGCCATGTGCCGGTCGCGGAGATTCCACGATGTGACCCGGCCACCGAACATCGCCCGGTAGTACATCTCCGCGTCACGGACCGTCTGCGCGTTCTGCTGGGCGTAGAAGAGTTCGTCCTCGGCGAGCATCCCGTCGCGGCGCGCATACTCCAGGGCGTTGCGGTGCAGTTCGACGAGCTGTTCGACCGCTTGGCGTTCGCACGACAGACCGGCGCCGAACGCGGCGGCAAAACCGTAGGCCTGACCGTCGTCGGCCGAAGTGTGGTCGAAGCAGGAGTAGCGCTCGCGTGCCCGCTGCGCCGCAGCAGGATCGACGTTGTCCAGGAAGTGGACGACCTCGCGCATGGACCGGTGCAGGCTGTAGAGGTCCAGTCCGTAGAAGCCCGCCTCCCGGTTGCCGTGCGCGCGGCGCTCGGCATTGCTTGCCCGCAGCCATCCGGCGAAATCCCGCACCACGGTGTTGCGCCACATCCACGCCGGGAAACGCTCGAAGCCGCTCAACGCCTCTTCGGCCGAGCCGTCACCGCCTTGCCCGCGCACATAGCGGTTCACCCGGTAGGCGTCGGGCCAGTCGGCCTCGGCGGCCACCGCGCAGAAACCCTTCTCCTCGATCAACCACTTGGTGATCTCGGCGCGGGCGTCGTAGAACTCGTTTGTGCCGTGGGAACTCTCGCCGATCAGCACGACGCGCGCGTCACCGATCAGTTCGTCGAGCGCCTCCCGCGGCGGCACACCCGCGGGGGCGTTCACGGCGCAGCGGCCGAGGATCTCCGCGGGAGTCTCGGCCAGCCGGATCCGCGCCGTGCCCGTCCCGACGGTCGGGGTCTGGAGAAGTTCGCGCACTTCGTCGTCACTGACCTGCCGGAAGTCCCAGAACGACTCCCCCACTGCGAGAAAAGGCGTCGGCATCGAGGCGCACACCACGTCGTCGACGACGCCGGTGAACTCTCGGCACGTCGATTCCGGGGCCGCCGGCACCGCGATGACGATCTCGGCCGGGTCCATCTCGCGCAGCGCCTGCACAGCGGCAAACATGCTCGCCCCGGTTGCGACCCCGTCGTCGACGAGAATCACTGTCTTACCGGCTAATTCGAGCGGTGGCCGTCCGCCGCGGTACGCCGCCTCACGACGGAGCAGTTCCCGGCCCTCCCGCTCGGCCACGTCCCGCAGCTGCTGGGGCGACACCCGCAACGCGCGCACCACGTCGTCGTTGACGACCACCCTGCCGCCGCTGGCGAGCGCGCCCATCGCAAACTCATCGTGGCCGGGCGCGCCGAGCTTGCGCACGATGAACGCATCCAGCGGTGCGCCCAGTGCCGCGGCCACCTCCCAAGCCACCGGGATGCCGCCTCGGGCCAACCCGAGGACCACGATGTTCTCTCGGCCGCGGTATCCGCCGAGCAGACCGGCCAACACCTGCCCCGCTTCACGGCGATCGCGGAACACTCGTCTGGGCCCGCCGCTTACGGCGCGTCGTGCAATCGTCATGAAGGGACGCTACCCACCGTCCCGGTCCCGAATCTGTGGCACAAAGTCACTTCTTTGGTCAACCATCGGCACCGGAGGCCGTCCAGGGGCACCATGGCTGGCATGGAGGTCGCGGTGATCGAGTCCGCGGGGCTGCAGCAGCTGGTTTCCGCGCTCAAAGACATGGGATTCCGGGTGGTGGGTCCGACCGTGTCCGGCAGTGCGATCGTGCTCGCCGAGATCGACAGCGCCGACGAGCTGCCGGCCGGGTGGGGGGTCGACGTCGCTCCGGGACACTACCGGCTGCGCCGCCGGGACGACGACGCGGTGTTCAACCATTCGGCCGGTCCGCAATCGTGGAAACAGTTCCTGCATCCGCCCCGGCAGAAGATCTGGAGTTCCGGGCCGGGCGGCGCCGACAGCGAGGACCCGCCGGTGCGCTACGCGTTCCTCGGGGTCCGTGGTTGCGACCTCGCCGCGATCGCCGTGCTCAACAGAGTGCTGGGCAGGAGCACCCATCCGGATCAGAGTTTCGCCGAGCGCCTCGGACGCGCGTTCGTCGTCGCGGTCAATTGCACCGAACCGGGAGGTCTGTGCTTCTGCGCCTCGATGGGCACCGGCCCCGGCGCCGGTCCCGGCTACGATCTGGCCCTGACCGAACAGACCGGACAGGACGGCCGCCGCTACCTGGTCGACGTGGCCAGCGAAGCCGGCGCCGACGTGCTGCGCCGGGTGTCGCACCGCGATCCGCACAGTTCCGAAATCGACTGCGCGCGCGACAGTGTCGCCAAGGCGGCACACCACATGGGCCGCCAGATGCCGGCCGGTGACCTGCGCAACCTGCTCGCGGACTCCCGCGAGTCACCGCACTGGGACGAGGTCGCGTCACGCTGCCTGACGTGTGGCAACTGCACCATGGTCTGCCCGACCTGCTTCTGCACCAGCACCGAAGACGTCACCGACCTCACCGGCACGCATGCCCAACGGTGGCTGACGTGGGCGTCGTGTTTCGAGTTCGACTTCACGTTCGTCCACGAGGGCAGCGTGCGGCAGTCCGGGTCGTCGCGGTACCGGCACTGGCTGACCCACAAACTGGGCACGTGGCACGACCAGTTCGGCACCTCGGGCTGCGTGGGCTGCGGACGCTGTATCGCGTGGTGCCCCACCGGGATCGACATCACCGAAGAGATGACGACCTTGTCGGAACTGGCGGATCCGGGCGATGACTGAGACCGGCCGCACCGCCATGACGCCGGTCCCCTACCGCGTGGTCAGCCGTGTCGTCGAGAATCGCGATTCTGCGACCTTGCGTCTGGCGCCGGTCGACGCCGCGCTGCCTCCGCCCGCGCCCGGCGAGTTCATGATGATGTACGCGTTCGGGATCGGCGAGATCGCGATCTCGGTGAGCGGACTGCCGGATCCGCCGGATCAGACCGTCGCCCACACCGTGCGGGCCGTAGGCGCGGTCAGCCGGGCCCTCCACGATGCCGAACCGGATTCGGTGATCGGCCTGCGCGGACCCTTCGGCACCAGCTGGGCGCTGGCCGGCGCCACCGGCCGCGACCTCGTGATCGTCGCGGGCGGAGTCGGATTGGCGCCGCTGCGGCCGGTGGTGTGCGTCGCGCTGGCCGAACGGCACCGGTTCGGCCGGGTGACGTTGATAGCCGGGGCACGGACCCGCGAGGACTTCCTGTTCGCCGACGAGCTCGACGGCTGGAGCCGGCAAGGGGTCATCGATGTGCACATCACCGTCGATGTGCCGGTGCAGGGCTGGCAGGGCGAGACCGGCAACGTCTGCGAGCCGCTGCGCAGGCTGCCGCTGCACTCAGACACCACGACGGCATTCCTGTGCGGGCCGGAGATGATGATGCGCGGCGCAGCCGCCGAGCTGCTGCGAAAAGGACTGGCGCCGAACGCTATCGAACTCTCAGTCGAACGCAACATGCAGTGCGGCGTCGGCTGGTGCGGGCACTGCCAGCTGGGCCCGCTGCTGTTGTGCCGCGACGGTCCGGTCGTCGGCTACGACGTCGTCGGGCCGTTGTTGCAGGTCGAGGAGCTATAGATGAGTGTCCCCAGGCTCGCGGTGTGGAAGTTCGCCTCGTGTGACGGCTGCCAGCTGACGCTGCTCGACTGCGAAGACGAGCT
Organism: Mycobacterium sp. ZZG; assembly: GCF_054786995.1. Lineage (NCBI taxonomy): Bacteria > Bacillati > Actinomycetota > Actinomycetes > Mycobacteriales > Mycobacteriaceae > Mycobacterium > Mycobacterium sp. ZZG. Next base: position 82,577 of record NZ_JBTBFV010000018.1, on the reverse strand, counting down.
GCTGACCCTCGCCGGGCAGGTAGAGATCGCCACGTTCCTGGAGGCGTCCAGCGCGATCGCCGCCGGCCCCTATGACGTCTCTCTGGTCGAGGGATCGATCACCACCGCGGCCGACGCGCGGCGGATCGCCGAGATCCGGGCCCAATCGCAGATCCTGGTGACGATCGGCGCGTGCGCGACCGCGGGCGGGATCCAGGCGCTGCGCAACTTCGCCGACGTCGACGAGTTCACCTCGCTCGTATACGCGCAACCCGAGTACATCGACACCCTGGCGACCTCGACGCCCGCCTCGGCGCATGTCACGGTCGACTACCAGCTCCAGGGGTGCCCGATCGACCGCGGACAACTGCTCGACACCCTCGCGGCGCTGCTGGTCGGCAGGAAACCCCGGCTGCCCGCCAAGACGGTGTGCACCGAGTGCAAGAACCGCGGTGTCACCTGCGTCGTGGTCGCCGACGGCACCCCGTGCCTGGGCCCGGTCACACACGCGGGTTGCGGCGCGCTGTGCCCGTCGCTGTCCCGAGGGTGTTACGGCTGCTTCGGCCCGGCCGCTACGCCGAACACCGCGGCGCTGATCCCGGTGCTGCGCCGCGACGGGATGTCGGGCCCCGACGTCGAGCGGGTGTTCAGCACGTTCAACGTCACCCGCTTCGCCGGCCAACGCAACGACACCGCACGCACCGACACCGAGCGCAACGAGCCGTGAACGCCGGGAACAACGGAAGCCGCACCCTACGCGTCGGAGCACTGACCCGGGTCGAGGGTGAGGGTGCGCTGAACGTGACGCTGACCGGCGGTGTGGTCGACACCGTGGAACTCAACATCTACGAACCGCCGCGGTTCTTCGAGGCGTTCCTGCGCGGCCGCTCCTACACCGAGCCGCCCGACCTCACCGCCAGGGTGTGCGGCATCTGCCCGGTCGCGTACCAGATCAGCGCGTGCAACGCCATTGAGGACGCCTGCGGGGTGACCGTCGACCCCGAGCTGGTGGCGTTGCGCCGGCTGCTGTACTGCGGCGAGTGGATCCACAGCCACGCCCTGCACATCTTCCTGTTGCATCTGCCCGACTTCCTGGGCTACCCCGACATCGTCGCGATGGCCCGGGACCACATCGAGCTCGTCGAGCGCGGGCTGGCGCTGAAGAAGGCGGGCAACCGGCTGATGGAGCAGCTCGGCGGCCGCGCCATCCATCCGGTCAACGTGCGGTTGGGCGGCTTCTACTCCGTGCCGTCCCGTGCACAGCTGCGGCCGCTGGCCGAGCAGCTGCGCCGCGCCCTCGACGATGCGCTGCACACCGCTGACTACGTCGCGCGGCTCGATCATCCGGACGCCGAGTTCGACCACGAGTTCCTGGCGTTGACCGCCACCGACCGCTACCCGATCGAGAACGGGACCGTCGCACGCAGCTCCGGACCGTCGTTCGACGTCCGCGAATTCGGCGACCACGTGGTCGAATCGCAGGTGCCGCATTCCACGGCGCTGCACGCGACCCTGGACGGCGCCCGCTATCTGACCGGCCCGCTGGCGCGGTACTCACTGAACTCGGCGCGCCTGTCCCCGTTGGCAGCCCAGACCGCGGCGGACGCCGGTCTCGCCGCGACCTGCCGTAACCCTTTCCGCAGCATCGTCGTTCGCGCGGTGGAGGTGGTGTACGCGCTCGACGAGGCACTGCGCATCATTGACAGCTACCAACCGCCTTCGCGTCCGCATGTCGACGTGCCGGCCCGCGCCGGGGTCGGGCACGGCGCGAGTGAGGCGCCGCGCGGACTGCTGTACCACCGCTACGAGATCGGCGACGACGGCCTGATCCGCGCGGCGACGATGGTGCCCCCGACGGCACAGAACCAGGCCGCGCTCGAACACGAGATGGGCGTGCTGGTGGGCGCCAACCTCGACCTCGACGACGTCGCGCTGACGTCGCTGTGCGAGAAGGCGATCCGCAACCACGACCCGTGCATCTCCTGTGCCGCGCACTTTCTCACGCTGACGGTCGAACGCCGTTGAGCGCGTTGGTGATCGGGGTGGGCAACCCGTTCCGTCGCGACGACGGCATCGGCCCGGCCGTCGCCGCCGAGGTGGGCAAGCTGTCACTGCGCGGGGTGCGGGTCATGGTCGCCACCGACGATCCAGCCGAGATGATCGATGCGTGGGACGGGACCGAGCTGACTGTGGTGGTCGACGCGGCCGCCGGCGACGACGCCGTCCCGGGCCGGATCCGCCGCTGGACACCGGAGGCCGGGTTGCGGCCGGCAACGGTGAGCACACATGCACTGGACCTGCCCGCGGCCTATGCGCTCGGGCAGGTTCTGGGCCGTGCGCCGCGGCGGCTGGTGGTGCTCGCCGTCGACGCGGCCGAGGTGGCATTCGGTGATGGGCTGAGCTCCGCGCTCACAGCGGCGGTGCCGACGGTGGTTGCCGCGGTGGTGTCCGAACTGCGGGGCGGGCCACCTTGCGCCGGGATCGTGTCAGGGACCGCCGGCACCCGGGTCAGCCCGGTCATCAAGTGAATTCCACCGTGCCACCGGCGACGAGATTCTGTGACTGGCCCCTGCATTCGACCAATACCGGCGAGGCGTCACTGGGTTCTGCACTGAGCGTCGAGGACCGCCCCGACACCGTCAACCTGAGCCGGTGCCCGCGGTAGCGGAACGTATAGGCCAGCCTGCCCAGCGGCTCGGGCCACAGCGGGCCGACCACGATCCGGTCACGGCGCAGCTCCAGCCCGGTGAAGCACCGCTGCAACAGGTCGATGCTGCCCGCCATGGCCGCCAGATGGATGCCCTCGGGAGTGGTGCCGCGCTGGATGTCGACCACGTCGGAGGCCATCACCTGACGGAAGTAGTGCATGGCCTGGCGACGGTTGCCGCGGGCGAGCACCCAGGAGTGCACCACCGCGCTCAAGGTGGACCCGTGTGAGGTGCGCTGCCGGTAGTAGTCGATGGTGGCCGGGATCTGTTCGGGCACGAAGTTGTAGCCGAGGCGGTCGAACAACTCGTACAGCTCGTCGGCGGACAGCAGGTAGAACAGCATCAACGTGTCGGCCTGCTTGCCCGCCTGGTAGTTGTTGACGCTGTCGCCCTCGGCTTCGAGAATGCGGTCCAGCCGCTGCAGGTTGTCGTAGCGGCTCCGGTACGCCTCCCAATCCAGTTCGCGCAGCTGCTCGTAACCCTCGAACTGGCTGATGACGCCATCGTGGAACGGCACGAACATCCGCCGGCTGACGTCCTCCCACTGCGCGAGGTCCTCGTCACCGACCCCGACCGTCTCCAGAAGCGCCAGCCGGTAGGACAGCGGCAACCGCTCGAGGGCCTCCAGGGTCCGCATGATCACCCACACCGCCATCAGGTTGGTGTAGGCGTTGTTGTCGATTCCGTCGTACTCCCGGCCCGGATAACCGGAGTGGAACTCGTCCGGGCCGATCACCCCGCGGATCACATACCGGTCCCGCTGTGGGTCCAGGCTCGCGGCGCTGACCCAGAACTTGGTGATCTCGACCAGCATCTCGGCGCCGTAGTCGATGAGGAACCCGATGTCTCCGGTGACCTGATAGTGCTGCCAGACGTTGAACGCGATGGCCAGGCCCACGTGGTGGGCGCGGGCGCTGGCGTCGAGGTTCCACCGACCCGACCGCGGATTCAGATGCAGCCGTTGACTTTCCTCGCGGCCATCGCTGCCCGACTGCCACGGAAACATCGCCCCCGCGAACCCCGCCTCGAACGCAGCCCGTCGGGCCTCGGATAACCGCCGGTAGCGGTACAGCAGAAGCGAGCGGGTGACCTTCGGCAACCGCATGTTCATCACCGGGAAGACGAACAGCTCGTCCCAGAACACGTGGCCCCGGTAGGCCTCGCCGTGCAGTCCCCGCGCCGGCACGCCGACGTCGAGATCGGCGGTGTGCGGGGACAGCGTCTGGAGCAGGTGCAGCTGGTGCAGGCGCACGAGGCGCAACAGATCGGGGTCGTGTCCCATGTCGACGTTGAACCGCTCCCAGAGGTGGGCCCACGCCAGCCGGTGCCGTTCCTCCAGTTCGTCGAAGCCGGGGGTGGCGGCCACTTCACGCTCGGCCGCGGTGACCGGCCCGGAGATGCCATGGTCGCGGCTGGTGTACACCGCGACCACCTTCTCCAGTGTGACGGCACGACCGCCGGTGACCTCGACGGCGATGTCGTGGCCGATCCGGGTGTCGTCCCGGATGATCGCGCGGGCGACCGACGCGGGTTCCCCTCCGGTCAGGCGGTTGCGTGCCGCGACCGCGACCTGGATCTGCGACTCACCGGTCTGCGCCTCCAACAGCACGGCGTCATCGGACAATTCGCGCAGACCGTCGACCGCCAGGTGCCGCGAGGACAGGTCCCGGTACCGCTCCACTCCGAGGTTCTCCACCCCTCCGTCGATCACCGAACGGAATTCCAGTCTCCCGGACCAGTTCTCGGCATGGACGGTGGTCCGCATCGCCGCCACGTGCGGCCGGTGCATCGCCACCAGCCGGCGCTGCCGGACATCGGTGATCCGCCCTTGCCCGTCCCGCATCACGAACTCTCGGGTCAGGGTGGCGCGGCGCAGGTCCAGCGTGCAGACGTAGGAGGTGAGTTCGACCGCGTCGATGTCGAACCACTCCCCGCCGTCGATGCGGAACGTCACCGGCAGCCAGTTGGGCAGATTCACCATGCTCTCGTTGTCGACGGTGGTGCCCGAGATCTCGTCGGTGAGACGGTTGTAGATCCCCGCCGCGTAGGTGCCCGGGTAGTGGGACCGCCCGGCACCGCACTCGGGCGCGGCGCCCCTGGCCGCCAGGTAGCCGTTGCCGAGCGTGCACAGCGCCTCCCGGAGCCGCTCGTCGTCGGGCAGATAGCCGCCGAACGTGAGCATCCACGGATCGTTGGTGATGTCCTGTTCGACGGCGAGCTGATCGGATAGCCGGGTGAGAAAGCGGCAGACGGCTTCTGGCCCGTCAAGGGCGAACCGCGCCGCGGACCGGCGGTCCCCCGATTCCGCGTTGCGGACCACCACGCCGATCCCCCGCAGGCGCACCGCGTCGAAGCCGTCCTCGTCGGTGAGATCGTCACCGATGTACACGGGCAGTAGCAGTTCGTCGCCGTCGATGCGGTCGAGGATCCACTCGACCGCCTTGCCCTTGTTCCAGCCGGTATCCGGTTGCAGCTCGATGACTTTGCGCCCGCCGCCGGCGTGCAGGCCGTGACGCTGACCGATGATCCGCACCGCCGCGACGACGTCGTCGACCGAACCGGGGTCGACGTTGCGATAGTGCGCGGCGATCGAGAACCGCTTGTCCTCGATCAACACGCCGTCGACCCCGCCGACCCGCCCGCGCAGCTCGGCCAGGGCACCGGCGAGCACGCGCACGGCTTCCAGACCTGCTTCGTTGTCGTGACGCACCCCGTCCGAGGAGCAGAGTTCGAACCCGTGACTGCCGGCGTACCAGATGCCGGGCACCCCGATCCGGTCCCGGATGTCGGCCAGGCTGCGGCCGCTGATCACCGCGACAGGGCAGCGTGCCGTGAGCGCTTCGAGCATCGCCCGGGCCCCGGGAATCAGCGTCGCCCCGGCCGGATCCCCGACGATGTCTGACAGCGTGCCGTCGAAATCGAGCAGCACGGCGGGAGTTCGCGTCTCGGCCAGTGGCACGATCTCGCTGTAGGACAGCAGCGCGTCGGACAGTTCGGAGATGTGCCGATAGTTGTCGCGCACGGTGACCGCGACCAGATCGGGTATCACGACGTCCGCACCACAGCGGCGCAGGTCCTCGGCGCGGTCGGCCCGGTCCACCCCGATGATCAACGCAAAGCCGCCTTCACGCGCGGCGGTGATTCCCGCGAGCCCGTCGTCGACGACGACGCAGCGCCCCGGATGGACCCCGAGCCGCTTGGCGGTCTCCCGCAGCATCGCCAGATCGGGTTCGCCGGGCAAGCCCAGCTCGTCGGCCACGACGCCGTCCACCCGCACGGGGAACAGGTCAGAAACACCTGCTGCATCCAGCAATTCGGCGCAGTCACGGCTGGTCGAGAACACCGCCACGGCGATATCGGCCGCCAACAGCCGGCGCACCAGGTCCACGGTCGAGGCGAACACCGGCACCCCGTCGGCCAGCATGTCGGCGAACAGCTGCTGGCGGCGGTGAACCAGACCCCAGACGCTGGCCTCGTCCAGTCCATCCGGCGCGCCGTCCGGGACGGCGATCCCGCGGCTCTCCAGGAATCCCTTCACCGCATCGAAAGGCTTTCTGCCGGAGATGAAGTCGCAGAAATCCCGGTCCGTCGCGGCGGACAGATCCTCGCCCGGCGCGGCGGACCGCCGGCTGAGGAAGTCGTCGAATGTGGCCTTCCACGCGGCGGCGTGCAGCGCCGCGGTGTCGGTCACCACCCCGTCCATGTCGAAGAGCACCGCGTCGTGATGGCGCGGATCGATGAACACCGGCAGCCCCATCTCCTCATGCCAGCGCGCCGGAGCCCGTCCCGGAAGGGGACGAAGTCCTTTTCCGCGGTTGAGTGTCCCAGAGAGGACCTAAGCCCCTACCAACTAAGGACTTTCGGCCCGGACGAAAGCGACCTCACACGCTACGCCGGGGCGACGGTGGGGGTGCAGGCTTGACCCATGGACTCAGGAACCCGCCACTCCCACCTGCGCGACATCTCGGCCCTGACCATCGGTGACGCCGAGGAGGCCGGCGGCAAGGGCGCAAACATGGGCGAGCTCGTCGCCGCGAAACTCCCCGTGCCGCCGGGTTTCGTCCTGCTGCGCGACTGCTACCGGGACTCCATGCGCGCCGGCGGCGTCGAGGCGGAGCTGGCGGCGCTGCATCGCGAGGCGCTCGACAACGTTGCCGACACCACGCGGCTCGGTGAGCTTTGCGAGCGCATGCAGGGCCTGGTGCGCAAGGCCGGCGTCGACGACACCACCCGATCGGCGATGCTGGCGGCTTATCACGCGATGGGCCCGGGCACCGTGGTCGCCGTGCGCTCGTCGGCCACCGGCGAGGACGGCGCCGACGCGTCGTTCGCCGGGATGAACGCGACCCTGACCAACATCACCGGCGACGACGGGCTCGTCACCGCGGTGACGCGGTGCTGGATGTCGCTGTTCAGTCCGCGCGTCATCACCTACCGGGCCAGCCGCGGTTTCCTCGGCGATCCCGCGATGGCCGTGGTGGTGCAGCAGATGGTCGACTCGGACAAATCCGGTGTGGCCTTCACCGCCGACCCGAGCACCGGCGCGCGGGACCGCGTGGTGATCGAAGCCGCGTTCGGTCTCGGCGAGGTGGTGGTCTCCGGTGCGGTGGAACCCGACACCTACGTGGTCTCCAAGGACACCATGCAACCGATCGACGTCCGGCTGGGCAACAAGGCTTTCAAGATTGTGCGGGGTGAGGACGGCACCGACACGCACGTGCAGCTCGACGACGCCACGGCGGCATCCCGGGTGCTGACCGACGGGGAGCTGCACTCGATCGCCGAGCTGGCGATCGCCACCGAGCGCCACAACGGCTGTCCGCAGGACACCGAGTGGGCCATCGCCGACGGCGCCGCCTACCTGGTGCAGGCCCGGCCGATCACCACGCTCGGGCACACCACCCCGCCGGCCCGGACCGAGCACGTGGTGCTGGCCCGCGGGCTGGCCGCGGCGCCGGGCATCGCGTCGGGCAAGGTGCGGGTGCTGCAGACACCGGACGAGGGGCATCGCCTGCAGGAGGGGGAGATCCTGGTCGCGCAGATGACGAACCCGGACTGGCTGCCCACGATCCGGCGGGCGGCCGCGCTGGTCACCGACACCGGAGGAATGACATGCCACGCCGCGATCGTGGCACGCGAACTGGGGGTCCCCTGCATCGTCGGCACCCGCACCGGGACCCGGGACTTGCACGACGGCACCACCGTCACCGTCGACGGCGCCCGCGGCGAGGTGGTGTCGGGCCGCGTCGAGCAGGCACCGCAGGTCACGGTGGCCGAACGCACCGCGCCGGTCGCGGCGACAGGGGAGGTCACCGGCACCAGGGTGTACGTGAACCTCGCGATGCCGGAGAGCGCGGAAACCGTTGCCGCCCAACCGGTCGACGGGGTGGGTCTGCTGCGCGCGGAGTTCATGCTGACCGAGGCGCTCGGCGGTCGCCATCCCCGTGACCTGATCGCGCACGGCGAACAGGACAGCCTCGTCGAGAAGATGGTGTCCTCGGTGGGCAGGATCGCCGCAGCGTTCGCGCCGCGGCCCGTGGTCTACCGCGCCACCGACTTCCGCAGCAACGAGTTCCGCGGCTTGGTGGGCGGCGCCGAATACGAACCGGTGGAACACAATCCGATGATCGGGTTCCGCGGCTGCTACCGCTACATCAAGGAACCAGAACTGTTCGCGCTCGAGCTGGAGGCGCTGGCCCGGGTGCGAGAGCAATCGCCGAACGTCGCGCTGATGATCCCGTTCGTGCGCACCCGGTGGGAGCTCGAGGAGTGCCTGTCGCTGGTCGATGCGAGCCCGCTGGGCCGCCAACGCGGAGTGCACCGCTGGGTGATGGCCGAGGTGCCGTCGGTGGTGCACTGGCTGCCCGAGTACATCGGCATGGGGATCGACGGGGTCTCCATCGGCAGCAACGACCTGACCCAACTGCTGCTCGGCGTCGACCGGGATTCCGACGTGTGTGCCGAACTGTTCGACGAATCCGATCCCGCGGTGCTGCATGCCATCCGGCGAATCATCCAGACCGCCAACAAGTTCGGAATCACCTCGTCACTCTGCGGTCAGGCGCCGTCGACCAACCCGGCGTTCGCCGAGCACCTGGTGCGGCTCGGCATCACCTCGGTGTCGGTGAACCCCGACGCCATGGATGCCACCCGCCGGGTGATCGCCGCCGCGGAGCGGCGGATCCTGCTCGCCTCCGCACGGTGACGGTCGACCGGGGCCGACCTGGAGCACCTCGACGACCACGAGCTCGAAGCGGCGGTCCGACGCACGACGATTTTCGCGCGCATCTCGCCGACTCAGAGCAGACCCTCCCCGGCACTGGTGGTCGCCACCGCGTCGGCAATCGTGATCGGTGTCGCGCTCACGATCTCACCCCTGAGCCCCCACCTCGGATTCACGCCACTTCCCTGGCAGTTCTTCGCCGCGCTGGTGGTATTGACCCTCGGCTACCTGGTCCTGGTCGATGTCACCAAGACGATGTTTTACGGCGAACCCGTGCATGTGGCCGACGAGCCCCTGCGCACCCGTGGGCGTGCCCACCGGGTGCACCGGCGCGCCGCGCGGTTCAGTCACCCTGCAAGGACCAATGGCCCTAGGCCGGTTCCGCGCGGCTCCCTAACGTGAGAATCACACTCTGCGAACGGAGAACGCGATGACAACCGCGAACAGCTCCATGCCCGTGGTCGCCGGTGTCGACGGTTCGGCGGCGGCCCTGGGCGCTGCGCTGTGGGCGGTGCACGAAGCCGCCGCACGGGGGACCGCACTGCGGTTGGTCTACGTCACCAAGCCGGTCCACCGCAACGCCGCCGAGTACGCCTGCGAGTACGCCGAGGACGTGCGCCGGGGTCGTGAGAGTCTGCGTGAGGCAAAGGCTCTCGCGGAGGCCGCGGGTGAAGCCGTGGACGTCGAGACCGCGATCGCCGACGGACCGCCGGCACAGGCGCTGGTCTCGCTGTCCGAGCATGCGCAGATGGTGTGTGTGGGTTCGGTCGGCATCGGCCGGTACGCCCGTTCGATTCTCGGCTCCACCGCCGCGGACGTGGCCGCGAAGGCCCGCTGCCCGGTCGCGGTGATCCGGCCTCGGCCGCGTGACAGCACCGACGGACCGAGCTGGATCATCGTCGCGGTCAACGACCGTCCCCACAACGGCGTCGTCATCGAGCAGGCGCTGCAGGAGGCGGCACTGCGTCATGCTCCGGTGCTGGTTCTGGGCGACAGCGAGGCGGCGGCGTCGACTGACGCACTCGAACAACGAATCCGTCCATGGCATCAGCGCTACCCGCAGGTGCACGTTTATCCGATCACCGATCGGGCCGACGTCGCGCACTTCCTGAAAAAGCACGACGAACCCGTACTTCTCGCTGTGATCGGTGACGACGAGGCCCACGAGGTCGCACAGATCGTCGGCCACGGCCGCTCCGCGCTGCGGCACGGCGCATCCTCGGCGCTCGTCGTCCGGTCCTGATGGTTTCCGAAACACCCGCCCAACACACAAGGAGACAGCCATGCGCGAAGCCACCGATCTCGGGATCCTCGTCGGCGTCGACGGCTCATCCGAGTCGCATGCGGCGGTGCGGTGGGCCGCCCAGGAAGCGGTCCTGCGTCAGCGCCCGGTGACACTGATGCACGTCGTGTCGCCGATCGTGGTCACGTGGCCGATCGAGACGGTCGTGTCGAGTTTCTATGACTGGCAGGAAGACAACGCCCAGCGGGTGCTCAAGCAGGCCCAGGAGATCCTGGCCGCAGCGGTGCCGGACGGCGCGCCGCTGGCGGTAAACGTCGAGCTCCGCCACGACGGCATCGTGCCCGAGTTCACCGATGCCTCCAAACACGCCGACGTGCTGGTGCTCGGCAGTCGTGGGCTGGGCCCGGTCGGCGGCGCAGTGCTGGGGTCGGTCAGCCGCACACTGCTGCACCATGCGCGGTGTCCGGTTGTGATCACCAAAGAGGGTGTGGTGCAGAAGGACAGCGGCACACTGCCGGTGCTGCTCGGCATCGACGGTTCCCCGGCGTCGGAGAAGGCCACGGCGTTCGCCTTCGACGAGGCCTCCCGACGCGGCGCCGACCTGGTGGCGCTGCACGCGTGGAGCGACGTCGCCGTCTTCCCGATCCTCGGAATGGACTGGCAGCAGTACGAGCAGCAGGGACACGAGATCCTCGCCGAGCGGCTGGCCGGCTGGCAGGAGCGCTATCCCGACGTTCACGTCCGGCGCCGGATCGTGTGCGACAAGCCGGCCCGGTGGCTGATCGACGAGTCCCGGCAGTGTCAGCTCGTGGTCGTCGGCAGCCGCGGTCGCGGCGGCGTCGCGAGTCTGCTGTTGGGCTCGGTCAGCACCGCCGTCGCCGAGTCGGCGCTCGCGCCGGTCGCCGTCGTGCGCGGCTGAGATGCCCGGCGTGCAGCCGTCCCGCTGGCGCCCCCTACTGGAGCCCACGTTGACCGTTCTCACCGTCGGGGCACTGGCGGCCGGCGGAGTGGCGTGGCTGTCAGGGGCTCCCCGAGTCGCCGACCTCTGCTGGGCCGCCGGGACGGCCATCGCGATCGTGCCCGCCGTGCTGTGGGTGCTGCTCGCACTGCGCAACGGACGCCTCGGCGTGGACCTGATCGCGGTGCTGTCGCTGGGGGGCACGCTGCTGGTCGGCGAGTATCTCGCGGGTGCGCTGGTCGCGGTGATGCTGGCCGGCGGCCGCGCCCTGGATGCCGCGGCCTCGCGCCGGGCGTCGCGGGACCTCAAGGCGCTGCTGGAACGGGCGCCCCGCTTCGCACGGCGCCGCACCGGCGACGTGGTCGAGGTGATCCCCATTGGCGATGTCGTGGTGGACGACATCCTGGTCATCGCCCCCGGAGACGTAGTGCCAGTGGACGGACGCGTCATCGAGTCCGTCGCGGTGCTCGACGAGTCCGCGCTGACCGGCGAATCCCTCCAGGTGGAACGCCCCGCCGGGGACGCCGTGCGCAGCGGAGTGGTCAACGCCGGCGACGTGTTCGCGTTGCGCGTCACGGCGACGGCCGAGGACAGCACCTACGCCGGGATCGTACGGCTGGCGCAGCAGGCCGGGGCCGAGAGCGCGCCGGTGGTACGGCTCGCCGACCGCTATGCTGCCTACTTCCTGCCGCTCGCGCTGGCGATGGCGGGCATCGCGTGGCTGGTCAGCGGGTCGCCGGTGCGGGCCGTCGCGGTGCTGGTCGTGGCCACCCCGTGCCCGCTGCTGCTGGCCGCTCCGGTCGCGATCGTGTCGGGTCTGTCCCGCGCCTCCCGGTCCGGGGTGGTGATCCGCAGCGGCGGCGCCCTGGAGAACCTCGGCCACGCGAGCACATTGGTGATGGACAAGACCGGCACGCTGACGATGGGCCAACCCGAGGTCGTCGACGTGGTCACGGCTCCGGGCGCCGACACCGCCGAGGTGCTGCGCCTGGCGGCCTCGGTGGATCAGGTCTCCCCCCACGTGCTTGCCGAAGCCATCGTCGCGGAGGCACTGGCCCGCGGCCTGCGGCTGTCGCTTCCGGCCGAGGCTGCGGAGGAGCCCGGGCGCGGGGTCAGTGCGGTGCTGGACGGCCGGCGGGTGACCGTCGGCAAACTGGGCGACGACGCCGCGCGATCGGAGTGGGCACAGGGCGCGGTGAACCGGGCGCGCCTGGACAGCGCCGCGCTGGCGTGGGTGTGCGCCGACGGAGCACCGGTCGGTGCGGTACTGCTGCGGGATCCGTTGCGCCGTCAGGCGCCCCGAACGATGCGGCGCTTACGGGAAGCCGGGTTCGATCGCCTGGTGATGCTCACCGGCGACCGGCCCGAACCGGCCCGCGAGGTCGCCACCGTGCTCGGGCTGGACGAGGTGTACACCCAGCAGACCCCCGCCGACAAGGTCGCCGCGGTGCAGCGGGAGCGCACGCGCGCGATCACGGTGATGGTCGGCGACGGCATCAACGACGCCCCCGCACTGGCGGCGGCCACGGTGGGGGTCGCGATGGGGGCGCGGGGGGCCACCGCGTCGTCGGAGGCCGCCGACATCGTGTTGACCACCGATCGCCTGGACCGTCTCGCCGACGCGATGGACATCGCCCGGTGGTCACGGCGCGTCGCGGTGCAGAGCGCGGTCGTGGGTATGTCGCTGTCCCTGCTGGCGATGGCCGCGGCCGCGATGGGCTGGCTGCCGCCCGCGGCCGGCGCGCTGCTGCAGGAGGGCATCGACGTGGCGGTCATTCTGAACGCGCTGCGGGCGTTGCGTCACAACCCGCACACCAGGGTCGACCTGGCTGCCCGCACCGAGACGATGCTGCACGGGTTCGCCGCCGAGCACGAGGAGCTTCGCGATGCGGTGGGACACATCCGCGACAGCGCGGACCGGCTGGCCGCGGGCGCCGACGCGGCCGCATACGAGTCGGTGCGGCAGTGCTACACGCTGCTCACCGACCGGATCCTGCCGCACGAGCGCGCCGAGGAGACCGAGCTGTATCCGGCGCTGGCGGCACCGCTGCGCAGCGGCGAGGCCACCGCCACCATGAGCCGGATGCACGCCGAGATCCAGCGCCTGTCCGACCGCATCGGCACCCACGTGCACCTGGCCGAGACCGCAGGCGGAATCCAGCCCTATCAAGTCGACGACCTGCTGGCGTGCCTTTACGGCCTGCACGCGCTGCTGCGGCTGCACTTCGCCCAGGAGGAGGAGAACTACTTCACGCTGGCGCAGGAGGACGCCGATCGGTGAGGCCGCCGGTGGCTACAGGCCGACGTACACCCGGTAGGCCTCGGCCACCGCGTCGGCCGGCGCTCCCGCGGTGTCGACCCTGTGTGCGCCCGGCCAGTCCGCCTCCCAGCCGGAAAGCTCGGCTGCCATCGCGGGGGTGGCGTCGGACGCCGACCCGGTCCTGTCCGCGATGCGTCGTTGCGCTTCGGAAATCGGTAGCGTGCACCGCAATTCGACGATCGGCGAGTAGGTCTCGGCCGCCACGGCGTGCGCCTGGCTCCGGTGACCGCCCTCGCGCCACGTCCCGTCCACCACCACCGGATGCCCGGCGCCGAGCCAGGTGCGCGCCCGGTGGAGCACCTCGTCGTACACCGCCGATATCTTCTCGGGCGCATAGAGACCGGTGCCGAGTCCACCGGACCGGCCCTCGATCTCACCACTGCTGATCAGCTCGCGCCGCACCTCGTCCGTGGAGATCACCTGCGCCCCGATCTTCTCGGCCAGCCCGTGGGCCACCGTCGTCTTGCCGGTGCCCGGCCCCCCGCCGATCACGACCAGCTTCACGCTCGCCGACCGCAGACGCGCCAGCGCGATCGACAGGTGCAGCCGGGCGTCGGCAGCGGCGTCGGGATGCCCCTGATCGACCCGCACACAATCGACCTTGGCGCGCACCGTCGCGCGGTAGGCGATACAGAAGTGGCGCAGCGTGCGTGCCGCCACATCCTCGGCCCGGCGGCAGTACTCCTCGAGGAACAGCGCGGCCAGATCGGGACGGCCGAGGAACTCCAGATCCATGGCCAGGAACGCCGCGTCGTCGATCCCGTCGACGTACCGGAGCCGGTCGTCGAACTCCAGGCAGTCCAGCAGCATCGGGCCTTCACCGGTGCAGAAGATGTCCTGGCTGAGCAGATCGCCGTGGCCGTCGACGACGCGGTGCGCGGCGATCCGGGCCGCGAAGAGCGGCTCACGACCGGCGAGGTACTGCATCGCCAACCGCTCGATCTCGATGATCGACTCGTCGGACAGCACGGTGCCGGCGTGCCGCCGCAACTCCGCGAGGTTCTGCTGCCACCGGGCGGTCAGCACCGCCGGGGTGGCCTCCCGGTCGATCGCCGGTCCGCGCTCGGCGCGCGCGTGGAACCGCGCCACCACCTCGGCGATCGACACCAGCCACCGCTCGACCGGGGCGCCGGCGCGCACCAGCGCGGACAGCCGTTCGTCGTCGGGGTACCGGCGCATCACGATCACAGGTTCCGTGTCACCCGACGGCGACTGGAACTGCCCCAGTCCGAGGTACGACGAGGGCGCCAGCCGACGGTTCAGCTCCACCTCACGCCGGCACGCGGCCTCCCGCCGGTCCTGGGTGCTGAAATCGAGAAAATCGGTGACCACGGGTTTCTTCACCTTGAACGCCCGGCCTCCGACCAGCGCGACCAGGCCGGTATGTGTCTCGTGCACTTCGGCGCCGAGGCCGCCGGTGGCCGTCGAGGGCATGCCGCTCATGGCGGTGATTCTGCTTCAGCACCGCCGCGCGCCGGCAGGGCCACCCGGTCCCGGCGCTGAGGACCATTGGCCCTGGACGCTCCGACCGGCTCCGGTCACAGTGGAGGGGCCGGACGGAGGTTTTCAGATGCGCGACACGGCCGTGGACATCGAGGTCATCACCGACGCCGTGGCCCTGGCCTCCCGCGCGCCGTCCCTGCACAACAGCCAGCCGTGGCGGTGGGTCACCGACGGTGTGGCGGTGATGCTCTTCCTCGACGACGCCGCGGCCCCGCGGCACACCGACCCCACCGGGCGGGAGCTGGTGATCAGCTGCGGAGCGGCGCTCGACCATTTCCGGGTGGCCATGGCGGCGGCGGGCTGGCGGGCCAACACCGACCGGTTCCCGAACCCGAACAACCGCGACCACCTGGCGTCCGTGGACTTCAGCCCCATGGATTTCGTCACCGACGCCCACCGCCGCCGTGCCGATGCCATCCTGCGCCGGCACACCGATCGGCTGCCGTTCGCCGAACCGCCCGACTGGGACGGATTTCTGCGGGAACTCGCCCAGGCGCCGGGCACCGCCGGGGTGTCCCTGCACGTCCTCCCCGACGAGGCGCGGGCCGCGCTCGTAAAGGCCTCGGAGCTGACCAGGGCGGCACGGCGCTACGACTCCGACTATCACGCCGAACTCGTCGGGTGGACCGCCGATGTCGAGGTGGCCGAGGGGATTCCGTCGTCGGCGCTGCTGTCCCCGGCCGAGCGCGATGACACCGACATCGGCCGCGACTTCCCGCCCGCGGGTCACGGTGATCGGCGCGCGGAGATCACCGAGGACCGCGCCAAGGTGGTCGTGCTGTCGACCGGGGATGACGATCGGGACAGTCTGCTGCGGTGCGGGGAGATGCTCTCGTCGTTCCTCCTCGACGCGACCATGGTGGGACTGGCGACGTGCACGCTGTCCCACCTGACCGAGATCGCGGAGAGCCGGAAGACCGTCGCGGGGCTGACCGGCGCGCAGAGTTCTCCGCAGCTGTTGATCCGCGTGGGTTCGGCCCCTGCCGACCGTGGGCTCGAACCGCCGACCCCTCGCCGTGCGGTCTCGGACGTCCTCCAGGTCAGGGACTGAGCCGTGTCCAGGTCGCCGGCGGTGCTCGTCGGGATCGACGGCTCCCGAACCGGTACCGCGGCCGCGGTCTGGGCCATCGACGAGGCCACCAGCAGAGATCTCCCGTTGCGCCTCGTGCACGCCGTCGCCACGACGGCGGGCGGCCAGGTCGGTGCCGATGACCTCGCCCGCGCCGGCCACATCGTCCACAGCGCGCTCGCCGCCGTCGAGGCCGTCGGCACGCCGGTCCGGGTGGAGGCCCAGATCGTCTGTGGCGCAACGGCGCCCATCCTGGCCGCCGCGTCACGCGACGCGGCCCTGCTCTGTCTGGGCTTCACCGACCCCTCTCACGGGAACCGCCAGGTCAGATCCACCGTCGCCGAGGTGGCATCGTCGGCCCGCTGCCCGGTGGCGATCATCCACTCGACGGACCACCTCCGCAGCGCGCGCTGGGTGGTGGCCGAAATCGGCGAGTCCCCGCCCGACGACGTGACGCTGTCACGCGCCGTCGACGAGTCCCTGCTCCGCGACGCCCCGCTGCGCGTCGTGGCGGCGTGGCCGTCCCGCTACCCGGACATCTACGACGATCACGCGGTGGCGAGAAAGAACCGTCTGGTCCGGGCCCGGTGGGAGCGCCGGCTGGCTCCGTGGCGCCGACAGCACCCGGAGCTCGATGTACACGTCACCGCGATCCCCGGGAGCATCCTCAATTACCTTGCCCGGCACCGTAAGAGCATCCGGCTGGCAGTGCTGCCCCGCGAACGGGCGGCCGATGTCGCCGAACTGCTCACCCCGTGCGTCGATTGCGGATTCGACATCCTGATCTGCGATGGTCCCCCTGAACCCGCGCCTCAAGACCGGACCAGCAACAGCGAGCAGTCCGGGTAGCCGGGGATCGGATGGCAGTTGCGCCTGCCCACCCCGGCCAGCTCCTGAGCGTCCCGGCGTCCCACCACGGCAAGTCCGACCCCGTTGCCGGACAGTTCGTTTCGGGTGTACTGCCGGCCGGTGCCCGCGGCGACCAGCTCGACGTGCACGTCCGGGTACCGCCGCACCCAGCTGCCGGTGCGCCGGTCGATCTGCCGCACGGTCGCGTGACGCAGCCGGCCCTCGTGCATCGCCAGGCCCACGGCGGCGTCGCTGTCGTCGTCGTCGGAGAGCACCACCGAGATCACGCCGTCGGTCCGCGGTGAACCGTCTCGTCCAGTCCTGATGATCGCGACCGGACAGCCCGCCGCTTCGGCCAGCGCCCGTGCGGTCGGGCCGACCGACTCCGACTCGGAGTCCTCGACCGGCCGGGAGCCGACACAGATCATCGACGCGTGCCGGGACTCCCGCAGCAGGATCTCCCCGGGTGTGCCGGGTTCCGACGCGGTTTCCACCTGCAGCCCGGACCGTCCCGCCGCGGCTTCGGCCCGCTCCAGGGCCCGCGCGAGCACGTCGTCGTCCGGCGCCGGTGTCGCGACGACGTGCACGAGGCGCAGGCACACGCCCAGGGCGAGCGCCTCGGCGGCGGCCCACTGCACGGCGTTGATCGCCGCCCGGGATCCGTCGACACCGACGACCACCGGCGCGTGAGCCAGCGGCGGTTCTGTGCTCATGTCGGGTTGTTCCTGCGGCCGCCGTTGTCGGCGAGGTCTTCGAGATCCCGGTCCCACGCCGCGAACCGAAGATGGTCGAGCCGCAGGCGCAGCAGCAGCCAGGTCGCCGCCCCCAGACCGGTCACCGCCGACCACACCCCGAGCGCGACGATGACCGCCTGGGCGGCGGCGTCCTCGTCGGTCTGCACCTTCTCGACCAGTTCCCCGGATTCGCGCACCGATATCGTCAGCTGCTCGCCGGCGCTCATCCGGTACGTCCTGATCCCGGCGGTGTGCGCGACACCCGCGAAGTTCCAGCCGACTTCGGTCAGGTACGGCTTCTCGTACGGCTGCGGCGCCGCCCGGCTGTCCTGCACCACGGTCGCCTCGACTGCCCGGTAAGAGAGCCGTTGCGCGGCGAAAGCATGTGCCAGGCGGTCGTATTCGGCGGTGCCGACCGCCCCGGCGACCGGAACGGTCAGCACGCTCGCGACGACGATCAGCATCACCGCGGTCGCCTCGACGCGGTCGGTCGGCCGGACGAGAGGGCTGCGGGACAGGAGGCGACGTAGCCAGACACCGAGGCCGAGGGTGAAGGTCTGCATAACGGGCTCCGGTCTGCGATGGGTCGGCCTCAGTCAGCGCCGCGCGCCACGATCACAGGGATGCGCGCCGCCTGCGCCACGGCGCTGCTGACCGAGCCGAGCGGCAGGCCGGCGAACCCGCCTCTACCGTGGCTGCCGACGACCAGCAGTTGGGCCCGTCGCGACTCCTCGATCAGCCGGTGCGCCGGATGGTCCTGTGCCACCACCCGCCGAACCAGGACGTCGGGGTACCGCTCACCCCATCCCGCCAGGCGCTGGGCCAGTTCTTCGTCGGCCTGCGCCGCCAGGTCCCCGACGGCCACGTCGACGTAGAAATCGGCTCTGTTCATCCAGGTGTGCACCGCGACGAGCCCGACCCCGCGCCGTGACGCCTCGTCGAAGGCCAGCGCCAACGTCGGTTCCGAAGCCGGTGACGCGTCGACACCGACGACCACCGGCGCCGACAGATCCCCGTCGGTGCGCGGCTGCTCGTCATGGATCACCGCGACCGGGCACCGGGAGTGATGCAGCATCGAGGTGGTGGTGGACCCCAGCAGAAGCCGCCCCAGCGCACTGAGGCCCCGGCAACCGACGACCAGCAGGTCGGCCTGCTCGGACGCATCGACCAGCACCGCTTTCACCCGACCGGACAGGGTCAGTTCCTTGACCGGCACCTGACGCCGATCCTGCAGGGCCGCGGAGACGGCTTTGACCGATTCCGCGATGATCTCAGCCGAACGGCGGTCGAGCGCCTCGGTGTACTGGGGTGTCACCGGCACGTCCAGCCACGGGCCGATCTCGTCGGTCGGTTGGACATGGACCAGCGTGATGGGCACATCCCGCAGCGACGCCTCGCGTGCCGCCCACTGCGCCGCCGCCAGCGAGGTCGGTGAGCCGTCGACCGCCGCGACTACGCCGTACGGCCTGTTCACAGGGAGAGACACTGTGTCACCTTTCGTTCGGGATGTGAGCCGGCGAGACGGTCGTCATCACGGAGCCCCTGCCGGGGTGAGCAACCCGTAGTCACCGTCGAAGCGCCGGTACAGCACGCTGGCCCGGCCCTGTGCGGCGTCGACGAAGAACAGGAACGGCAGGTCGAGCAGGGCAAGGCGCTCGAGCGCATCCTGCTCGCGCAGGCAGGGAAGCGGGTGCGGGCTGATCGTCACGAGTTCCCGATACGGGGTTACCTCACCGGCCAGGGCCGGCGCCACCAACGCCAGACGGTATCCCGTGGGCCCCGACCGGTAGATGACCGCCGCTGTGCCCGAACCGCTTTCGGTGAACAGGTGGAAGTCGTAATCGAGCAGTTCCATCTCCGTCACGGCCTCGTCGACCGTGCACGGCGCCATGGCGTAGGACTTGCGGCGCACCAGCCTGGGCTCCGGCGCCGTCCTTTCCAGAGCCCGGGGACTCCGCTGCGCCTTCTCCTCGTGCCGCCACGGCGGAGCCGCATCCGGGCCGCGCGGCGCATCCCAGCGCTCGGCCAGGTGTTTCAACCGGCGACGCAAGCGCGCTTCCAGCTCGTCGACCGCCTCCCGCGCGGTGACCGCCTCGACCTGCGCGCGCACGAGAAACCCGCCGACCTCGAGATTCGCCTGAGCGATCA
Source organism: Mycobacterium sp. ZZG (assembly GCF_054786995.1). Lineage (NCBI taxonomy): Bacteria > Bacillati > Actinomycetota > Actinomycetes > Mycobacteriales > Mycobacteriaceae > Mycobacterium > Mycobacterium sp. ZZG. The sequence continues at coordinate 62,843 of NZ_JBTBFV010000018.1, read as the reverse complement.
CCGGTCGCTCCACCGCCGGGTCGTGCCGCCGGGTCAGTCGGACACGCGCGTAGGTCACCGGCCTGCGGGCCAGGCGGGACAATCCGTCGATCTTGGCCTGCGCGTAGTCGGCAGCGCCCGGAAACTCGCCGTGTGTCGTCACATCGACGTCGACGGCCGGAGACGCCTCTACTCGGTTGCTCATGACTCGTTGGTACGCCGTGGCGTCGCAGCACGTTAGGGCCGAAGGTCCTCCGTCGCCGTCGCCGTCGCCGCCACCGTGCTGCGTTCCGCGCGTCGTTTGACGCCGAGCAGGATGCCGCGGGTGACGAACGCCCGCGCCGGCCCGATCAGTTCGGCCAGCACCACCTCGCCCGGATGGCGCAGTGCCAGACGCGATCTGATCAGCAACCGGCAGTGGTCGTCCCGGTGCGGGATCAGCTGAAACGACCACACCATCTCCCACGGCAACCTCGGTGGCGCCGCCCGCAACACGATCGACTGCGGTGCGGTGATCCGCGCGACGGTCATCTCCACGCCGTCGGCCAGACCGAACCACTTTCTGGGCACCAGCCGGACGGAGTCTCCGACGGCCAGGTGCTGCCACTCGGGGTGGATGGTATCGGCGTTGTGGTAGTCCAAACCCGCTGCGTTCTCCAGCATTTCGAAGCTGTACAGCCCGCCGCGATCCTGACCCATCTGCACCAGCCACGGCCAGACCGCGTCGGCAGGCGCATCGATCGAGACCGCCTCGGTGGCCTGCAGCACCGGCGGACCCAGCAACTCGTCACCTGCGAGACGGCCCGATGACTCCTCCTTGGTGGTCCCCCAGTCGCGGAAATAGCGCCGCGCGCCGTACAGCACCGCTGCTGCCACAGCGGCTTTGACCATTCGGTTCGCCATGTCCTCACCTTCGCGCGCACGGCGGTCGCGCACTAGGGCCGGTAGTCCTTCGCGCGCTCGGGCCCACCGAACGGCCCAGGGCGCCACGGGACCATGGGTCCTGGCTCCGGCTGACTTTCGCCTCTACCGCGGACCGGCGTCGCAGCCATACCGTCCGGGTATGGGAAAGCAACGACCATTGTTGGCAGATGTCCTGGCGGCCATCGGTGTCGCGGCGCTGTACCGGGCGCATGTGCGGCCGTGGATCCACACCTGGGGCGCCGACGCCGACGAGGTCGCCGCGACGCTTCCCGGGGATGAACTCGTGGATCCGCAGACACCGCGGACCACCCGAGCGGTGACCATCCGGGCCCCGCGGCACGACGTGTGGCCGTGGCTGGTGCAGATCGGAGAAGACCGGGCCGGCTTCTACAGCTACTCGCTGCTGGAACGCGCAGCCGGCGCCGACATGCACAACGCCGACGCCCTCCACCCCGAGTGGCAGCAGCTGCAGGTCGGGGACACGGTGTGGCTGGCCCGCAGGTACGGCCCGGACGCCCGGCAGATCGTGGCGGCCGTGAAACCGAGATCACACCTGGTTCTCGTGTCCCCGGCCGACTACGAGCTGATCAGGCGCGGCGAAAAGGCCTCCGGCTGCTGGTCTTTCACCCTGCATCGCGAGGCCGGCCGGACCCGGCTGCTGGCCCGCGGCAGCGGTGGCGCGGTCGGCCACTTCTGGTTCGACATCCCGCACTTCGTGATGGAGCAGAAGATGATGCGCGGTATCCGGCAGCGTGCCGAACGATCGCGCCGCCACGACATCGCCGTCGGCGTCCCCGCGCACATGGTCTGATCAGTTGTGCACCACCAGCACCGGCCGTTGCGACCGGTGCACGACCCCGACAGCGACGCTGCCCAGCAGGATCTCCCGCGTCGCCGACCGGCCGCGGGAACCGACGGCGAGTACGGCGGCGTCGTGTCGGCGGGCGCACGCGAGCAGTTCGGCGGCGACTGCGCGCTCGCGTAACCGTCCGATGCCGGAGGGCTCCTTCAAAGGCACCATCTCCAGTCCCTGCGCCGCCGGTCCGGGCGCCACAGCCCCGTCCTCGTCGGGCGCGGCCGCCAGGATCACCCGCCGGCCCGGGAACAGCTGCCGGACACTCTCCACGGCCGCCTCGGCGCCTGCCGACCCGTCGTAGCCCACAACGACGGGCCCGTGGGAAAGCGCGTCCACCTCCTCGGCCAGCAGCGGGTACGGAACCACCAGCACGGGAACGGTGGCGTAATGCACGACCATGTCGCACACGGCGCCGAGGACGGCGTCGCTGAGCTCAAGACCGCGATCCCCGACGATGATGACGTCGGTGTCCAGCTTCTCCGCCAGTTGAGCCAGCCGCAGTCCGTCCGAACCGATCGTGCGTTTGACGATCGGTTCGGCATCCCATTCGGCGGCTGTGGCGAGCGCGACCCCCGTCGTGGCGATCGCCTCGGCCTCGCGCAGCCCTTCACGCTCGATCAACTCGACCAGTTCGTCGGTGGATTGCGCGACGTCGCGCAGGCGCCGCCGCAGTTTCGTGCTGGCGAACGGCGGCGTCCAGATGTGCGCCACCCACGCATGCGCGTTTGGGAACAGCACCCCGCCGGTGTTGATGGCCGCATTCGCGGCCGGTGACCCGTCGTATCCGACCATCACGCTGACCGGCATCCGCACCTCCCCCGCCACGGTCGTCGCTGCGGCCATCAACACCGTCCGCACCGACCGTATTAATCCGCGCCGCGCGTCGCTAGGGACTTAATGCCCCTGTATGACTCTGTCGCCCCGTACCCGATTTGCGCTGGACAGACGGCGCATACTTGATGCGATGACCGGACCTGACCACCAGCCCCGCAAGCCCGTGATCCTGACCGTCGATGACGACCCCGCGGTGTCGCGCGCCGTGGCCCGCGACCTTCGCCGGCATTACGGCGAGAAGTTCCGCATCGTGCGCGCGGAATCGGGGCCGGACGCGCTGGAAACCCTCAACGAGCTGAAGCTGCGCGGCGAGACGGTGGCGGTCTTCGTCGCCGACTACCGGATGCCGCAGATGAGCGGCATCGAGTTCCTCGAAGCGGCGATGGACATCTTCCCGATGGCAAGGCGGGTGCTGCTGACCGCGTACGCCGACACCCATGCCGCGATCGACGCGATCAACGTCGTCGACCTCGACCACTATCTACTCAAACCGTGGGACCCGCCGCAGGAGAAGCTGTACCCGGTGATCGACGCGCTGATCGAGGCGTGGCGCTCCACCGGGGACCGGGCGATCTCGCACACCAAGATCATCGGGCATCCGTGGAATGCGCGGTCGTCGGAGGTTCGCGAGTTCCTGGCCCGGAATCGCCTGTACTACACCTGGTTCCGCTCCGACGAGCCCAAGGGCGCGGCGCTGCTGGAGGCCGCGGGCCAGGACGGGCTGACGCTGCCGGTGGTGATCACCGAGCAGGGTGAGACGCTGATCGACCCGACCGACGCGGAGCTGGCGGCGACGCTGGGCCTGACGACCACCCCGTCCGGGGATTTCTACGACATCGTCGTCATCGGCGGCGGGCCCGCGGGGCTGGCCGCCGCCGTCTACGGCGCGTCGGAGGGGCTCAAGACGGTGCTCATCGAGCGCACGGCCACCGGCGGCCAGGCCGGCCAGAGCTCCCGCATCGAGAACTACCTCGGGTTTCCCGACGGGCTGTCCGGCGCGCAGCTGGCCGAGCGGGCCCGCAGACAGGCCGAGAAGTTCTCCGCCGAGCTGATCACCGCCGCCGAGGTCACCAGGCTCGACGTCGACGGCAACGCCCGCACCGTGCACCTGTCCGACGGCCGCACGATCGGCACCCGCGCGGTGATCCTGGCGATGGGGGTGGAGTACCGGCAGCTACCGGCCGAGGGTTGCGAGGACCTGACCGGCGCCGGGGTCTACTACGGCGCGACGGCATCGGTGGCCGCCGACTGCGACGACGACGAGGTGTACGTGATCGGCGGGGCGAACTCGGCCGGCCAGGCCGCGATGTACCTGGCGCGCACCGCGAAGTCGGTGACGATCGTCAGCAGGCGCACGCTCGAAGACTCGATGTCGCACTACCTGATCCAGCAGATCCGGGCCCAGGACAACATTCGGGAGATGCCCTACACCGTGGTGCACGCGGTGAAAGGCGACGGCCACCTTGAGGGCATCTGCCTGGAGAACACCAAGACCGGTGAACGTGCGGACTTCGCGTGCGGACGGATGTTCATCTTCATCGGCGCCGAACCGCGCACCGAGTGGCTCGACGGGGTCGTGGTGCGCGACGACCACGGGTTCATCCTGGCCGGGCCGGACCTGCGCGACGTCAGCGGCTGGACGCTGGACCGGCCACCGCACCACTTGGAGTCCAGCGTGCCCGGGGTGTTCGTCGCCGGCGACGTCCGCGCCGAATCGGCCAAACGGGTCGCCGCGGCCGTCGGTGAGGGATCGATGGCGGTCATGCTCGTGCACCGCTACCTGGCCGAGACATGAGCACATGCCCACCTTGAGGCGGGCGGAATCAACGCCCGGTGATCCGCGTTTCATTACTTCACTGCCTCTGTAGGAAGGATCCACATGGGTGAGAAGTGTCTGCCCGAGGAACTGCGCACCCTGTTCCTGTTCGAGGCGCTGACCGATGAGCAGCTCGCGACGTTGTGCGCCAACGGCCACATCGCGACGTTCGAGCCGGGGCCGGTCCACACCGAGGGCGACCCGGCGACCTGCTTCTACGTGCTCATCGACGGTGAGCTGGTGATGTCGAAGCGCTCCGGCGGCGTGGACATCGAGACCAACCGGACCTCGCAGCGCGGCGTCTACTGCGGCGCGTGGTCGGCCTACATTCCCGGCGAGGAGCACGTCTACCAGGCGTCGGTGCGGGTGACGCGGCCGTCGCGCTTTTTCGTGCTGGACGCGGAGGCGTTCGCCGAGTTCATGCAGAAGGAATTCCCGATGGCGGTGCATCTGCTGGAGGGCCACATGGTCGGCGGGTTGCGGCAGCGCCAGATCCTCGGCCAGCGGGAGAAGCTGCTCGCGCTCGGGCAGCTGTCGGCCGGGCTGACCCACCAGCTGAACAACCCGGCCGGAGCCACCGCCCGCGCGGTCGCCGACCTGCGTGAGGGGGTCGGCAAGATGCGGCACAAGCTCGCGATGCTCGCCGACGGCAAGTTCACCCCGGCCGCGCTGAAGGTGCTGGTCAGCATCCAGGACGAGGTGGCTGAGCAGGTCGCCAAGTCAAAGTCGCAGGAACTCACGGCGTTGGAGACCTCCGACCGGGAGGATCAGATCGGCGATTGGCTGGAGGCGCACGGCATCTCGGCGGCCTGGGATTACGCGCCGACGTTCGTGGAGGCAGGTCTCGACGTCGACTGGCTGGAGCGGGTCGAGTCCTCGATCGACGACGTGGACTGCTCGGCGACGCTGCCCGGGGCGATCGGCTGGCTGAAGTACACCATCGACAACGAGTTGCTGATGAACCAGATCGCCGAGGCCAGCAAGCGCATCTCGGCGCTGCTGGCCGGCGCCAAGCAGTACTCGCAGATGGACCGCGCCGAATATCAGAGCGCCAACGTCCACGAGCTGATCTACAGCACGATCAAGACGATCTTCGGCGACAAGGTCGGCAAGGACGATGCGGTCAAGCTGGTGTGGGACAAGGATCCCACGCTGCCCGAATTGCAGTGCTATCCAGGCGATCTCAACCAGGTGTGGACCAACATCATCGACAACGCGATCCAGGCGATGGACGGGCACGGCACGCTGACCATCCGCACCTACCGCCAGAGCAGCGACGCCGGCGTGGTCGTCGAGATCTGCGACGACGGACCGGGCATCCCGGAGGACGTCATCGACCGGATCTTCACCCCGTTCTTCACCACCAAGCCGTTCGGCGAGGGCACCGGCCTGGGCCTGGACCTGGCCTGGCGCATCGTCGTCGAGAAGCACCACGGCCACCTGACCGTGGAATCCGTTCCCGGCAACACCCGGTTCATCGTGTCCCTGCCGTGGCAGGCGCCGGCGCCGCGGAACCCGGCAGAGGCCGCCCTCAACGAGTGACATCAAGCCCGAGCTGGGCAGATTCGGCGTCGGCCACCGCGAGTCACATCAGGAGTAACGTAGACCGATCGATGCGCTCACCGATCAGAACGTGGCGAAACCGGGTAGTGACCGTCTGGTGGACGGCGTGGCCTACGGCTCCGTCGACTCCATCGCGGCCCGGCTCAGCGAGCACCTGGATGCAGGTCCCGACAAGCTGGTGCGTGCACTGGCCAAGCTCGCCGGGCCGCTCGGATTGCGAGGAAAGGGATAGAGCATGACCGAAAGTGAGGGCCCGTCGCTGAAGCCCGCCCTGGGCCGCTTCGGCGTCTGGACCGGTACGCCGGTGTCGCCGGATCAGGCCGTCGAGATCGAGAAGCTCGGGTACGGCGCGGTGTGGGTCGGCAAGTCACCGGCGGCGGACCTGGCGTTCGTCGAGCCGATCCTGGAGAAGACGGAGTCGCTTCAAGTCGCGACGGGCATCGTGAACATCTGGACCGCCGACGCCGACGAGGTGGCCGAGTCCTATCACCGGATCGAGAACGCGTTCCCGGGACGGTTCCTGCTCGGGGTCGGGGTGGGGCACCCGGAGCACACCCAGGAGTACACCAAGCCGTACCGGGCGCTGGTCGACTACCTCGACAAGCTGGACGCCGCGAAGGTGCCGACCAGCAGGCGGGTGATCGCCGCGCTGGGCCCGAAGGTGCTGCAGTTGGCCGCGCAGCGCAGCGCCGGCGCCCACCCCTACCTGACCACGCCCGTGCACACCGGCCAGGCCCGCGAATTGCTGGGCCCCAGAGTGTTTCTCGCCCCGGAGCACAAGGTGGTGCTGACCAATGACGCCGAGAAGGCCCGCGAGATCGGCCGGGAGGCCGTGGACTTCTATCTCGGGCTGTCCAATTACCTGAACAACTGGAAACGGCTCGGCTTCACCGACGAGGACCTGACCCGGCCCGGCAGCGACCGGTTCATCGACGCGGTGGTCGCGCACGGGTCGCCGGAGGACATCGCCGCGCGGCTGAACGAACACCTGGCCGCCGGTGCGGACCACGTCGCCATCCAGGTGCTCGGTGGCGACAACGAGTTGTTGTCGACCCTGGAGGAACTGGCCGGCCCGCTGGAACTGACCCGCTGAGCGCTACGGCGATATCGTGGTGCGCTCGTCGATGACGGCCATCGCATCCGTCAGCGCCTGCCGCTGATCCACCGGCCCCTGCGCGTCAAGGGCCAGCAGGAAGGTGTTCTCGGGACCGGGGATCACCACGGTCTTGCGCGCCACGAAGTTCGGTGTGCCGTCGACGTCGGCCTGCCCGGCGATCGCGGTGGCCTGGAAGCCGCCCAGCTCGCTCGGCGTGCCGGTGACCGGGCCGTCCCAGCCGGGAAGACGGGTCACCGCGTTCGGGGCCAGCTCCAGAATCGTGGCGACGTCAAAGGTGCCGCCGTCCAGCCGCGCCATCCGGGCCAGAATCGCCGGCGGGTTCTGGGTGCCCTTGCCCGCGCTCAGATAGATCGCGCCGTAGACGTCCTGCGGCACGTCACTGGCGTCGGTGACCGGTTCCCAGCCGTCGGGCATGGGCAGCTCCACGCCCGGCACCCCGGGGTCGCCGGCCTTGACGATGGTCTGGGTGACGCCGTTGGCGGTCAGGTAGTCGCCGACGGTCTGGCCGCCGGCGGCCGAGGTACTCGTCTCGGAGGCCGAACTGGCCGCCGTGTCGGTGGTCGCACCGCCATCACCGTCGCCGCCGGAGCCGCACCCGGCCACGCCGATCACCACCGCGAGGGCGCCGAGAACGCTCACCGTCGCCGAAATCCGCATGTGCTCTCCCCTGTGCTGACGGCCCACCGTCCTAGGAGAACACAGGGCGGTGGATGCCAGCGTCATTTGCGGTAGATAGGCTCGGTGGCCATGCGGTTGCTGGTGACCGGCGGCGCGGGATTCATCGGAGCCAATTTCGTGCGCCGAGCTGTGCGGCAGCGTCCCGACGTACGCCTGACGGTGTTGGATTCGCTGACCTATGCCGGTAGCCGCGAGTCGCTGCGCGGGGTGGACTCCGAGATCCGCCTCGTCGAAGGCGATGTCACCGATGCCGCGCTGGTCGGCACACTCGTCGCCGACGCCGATGCGGTCGTGCATTTCGCCGCCGAGACGCACGTCGACAACGCCCTGGCCGACCCGGAACCGTTCGTGCACTCGAATGTGCTCGGCACCTTCACGGTCCTGGAGGCCATCCGGCATGCATCCACCACGAGACCGATACGGCTGCACCATATTTCGACCGACGAAGTGTACGGGGACCTGGCGCTCGACGATCCGGCCCGCTTCACCGAATCCACCCCGTACAACCCGTCGAGCCCCTATTCGTCGACCAAGGCGGCGGCCGACATGCTGGTGCGCGCGTGGGTGCGGTCCTACCGGGTGGCCGCGACCCTGTCGAACTGCTCCAACAACTACGGGCCCTATCAGCATGTGGAGAAGTTCATCCCGCGCCAGATCACCAACGTGCTGACCGGACGGCGTCCCAAGCTGTACGGCACCGGGGCGAACGTGCGTGACTGGATCCACGTCGACGACCACAACAGCGCGGTGTGGCGGATCCTGACCGACGGGACGCTCGGGCGCACCTACCTGATCGGCGCCGACGGCGAACGCGACAACCTGACGGTGATGCGGACCATCCTGCGCCTGATGGGCCGCTCCCCCGACGACTTCGACCACGTGACCGACCGGGCCGGCCACGACCTGCGCTATGCCATCGACCCAACCCCTCTTCGGGACGAACTCGGCTGGCGACCGGAGCACACCGACTTCGAATGCGGGCTGCGCGACACCATCGAGTGGTACCGCGACAACGAATCCTGGTGGGGCCCACTCAAAGACGCTGTGGAGGCAACGTACGAGGAGCGACGGCAGTGAACGTGCGCGAGCTCGACGTCCCCGGCGCGTGGGAGATCACGCCCGTGGTGCACAGCGACGCGCGGGGGGCGTTCTTCGAGTGGTTCACCGACCCCGGGTTCAGCGCGATCACCGGGCACCGGTTCGACCTTCGGCAGGCCAACTGCTCGGTGTCGCGGGCCGGGGTGCTGCGCGGGGTGCATTTCGCGCAGTTGCCGCCGGGTCAGGCCAAGTACGTGTCGTGCATGCGGGGCGCCGTCGTCGACGTCGTGGTCGACATCCGGGTCGGCTCGCCCACCTTCGGCCGGTGGGACGCGGTCGTGCTGGACGACACCGCGCACCGGTCGGTGTATCTCTCCGAGGGACTCGGACACGCTTTCCTTGCACTGCAGGATGATTCGATGGTGAGCTACCTGTGCTCGGCCGGCTACGACCCCGTCCGCGAGCACACCGTCGACCCGCTGGACCCGACCCTGGGAATCGACTGGCGGTCCTGGCTGACGGGCCGCTGGGCCGGCGAGCTGATCCTGTCCGACCGCGACCGGGACGCCCCTTCGCTCGAGCAGGCGCGCGCGGCCGGGCTGCTCCCGACATGGGAGCAGGCGCAGGCATTCGTCGCGGAACTGCGTCAGGAGCGGAGTTGACGGCGGCGGCTCGCCAGCCGTAGCAGCCACGCCGCGTCCCACAGACCCACTTCGATCCGGCGCCACCCAGTCCGCCTGGGGATTCGCCGCCCAAGTCCCTCGTCGATGGTGTAGCGGCACGGGTTGCAGTAGCCGCACGGCGTGCCGCGCACGGGCGTGTGGCAGAACCACGTCAGCTCCATCAGGTCGGAGAATCCGCTGCGGCGCGCCGCGTCGTCCATCTGCACCTTGGTGGTGTCGAACAACGGGAACCGGAAGCGGCGGAACATCTCCAGTGCAGGATCGCCCGGATGGCGCACCAGCTGGTAGGAGCCCCCGGCCTCCGTGACGTCCGCGGCCAGGAAATCGTGGGCACGGTCGTCGCGGTGGATGCTCAACTCCAGCGTGAGCTGCTGATGCTCGGCCAGGCGTGCCAGCCATTCGTACTGTTCACCGAGGAACCGCTGCTCGCGCAACTGCCGGAACGCGGCGGTGATGGCCCGAGCCGGGGGGATCTCCTCGACCTCGACCACCCTGACCGGGAGCAGCCGTCGCGCCGCCGCGGGATCGCGCTCGGCGAGCCGGGCGCGGATGACGTCCTGCGTGGCGAGTTCGGTTCCGGTGGAGCGCCGGTAGCGGTCGACGGCATACCAGGGCTGCACCACCGCATTCCCGTTCACGAGCAGATCGGCGACTCGAAACGTGGAGTCCCAGCCCGCCGTCCACAGCACGTTCACCGCCCCCACAGTCGCACTGTAAGCCTCTTGCCAAGCGCGGTCACGATTACTAGGATATCCAAGTATCTACGCGGAAGGCTTCACCATGACCACACAGACAGCGGATACCCGTATCCCTCATTTCATCGACGGGAAGCGCAGCGAGCTCTCGTCCACTCGTACGGCCGGCGTGCTGAACCCGAGCACCGGCGAGGTTCAGGCGCAGGTCCTGCTGGCCAGCAAGGCCGACGTCGACACCGCCGTCGCCTCGGCCGTGGAGGCCCAGAAGGAATGGGCCGCCTGGAACCCGCAGCGCCGCGCCCGCGTGATGATGAAGTTCATCGAGCTGGTCCACGCCAACATCGAGGAATTGGCAGAACTGCTCTCCATCGAGCACGGCAAGACGGTCGCCGACTCCAAGGGCGACATCCAGCGCGGTATCGAGGTCATCGAGTTCGCGATCGGCATCCCGCACCTGCTCAAGGGTGAGTTCACCGAGAACGCCGGCAGCGGCATCGACGTCTACTCCATCCGACAGCCGCTCGGGGTCGTCGCCGGAATCACGCCGTTCAACTTCCCCGCCATGATCCCGCTGTGGAAGGCCGGCCCGGCGCTCGCATGCGGAAACGCGTTCATCCTCAAGCCTTCCGAGCGGGACCCCTCGGTGCCGGTGCGCCTGGCCGAGCTGTTCGGAGAGGCCGGGCTGCCCGCCGGTGTCTTCCAGGTGGTCCAGGGCGACAAGGAAGCGGTCGACGCGATCCTGACCCACCCCGACATCCAGGCCGTCGGCTTCGTCGGCAGCTCCGACATCGCGCACTACATCTACTCGACCGCCGCAGCGCACGGAAAGCGTTCCCAGTGCTTCGGCGGCGCGAAGAACCACATGATCATCATGCCCGACGCCGATCTCGACCAGGCCGTCGACGCGCTGATCGGCGCCGGCTACGGCAGCGCCGGCGAGCGCTGCATGGCGATCAGCGTCGCGGTCCCCGTCGGCGAAGAGACCGCGAACCGTCTGCGTAATCGCTTGGTGGAGCGCGTCAATCAGCTCCGGGTCGGCCACAGCCTCGATCCGAAGGCCGACTACGGACCGCTGGTCACCGGTGCTGCGCTCGAGCGCGTACGTGACTACATCCGTCAGGGTGTCGAGGCCGGCGCCGAGCTGGTGGTCGACGGGCGCGAGCGCGCCACCGACGAGCTGACCTTTGACGATCAGAGCCTGGAGAAGGGCTTCTTCATCGGCCCCACCCTGTTCGACCACGTCACCACCGACATGTCGATCTACACCGACGAGATCTTCGGGCCGGTGCTGTGCATCGTGCGCGCCAAGGACTACGAAGAAGCGCTGAGCCTGCCGACCAAGCACGAGTACGGCAACGGCGTGGCGATCTTCACCCGCGACGGTGACGCCGCCCGTGACTTCGTGTCCAAGGTCCAGGTCGGCATGGTCGGGGTGAACGTGCCGATCCCGGTCCCGGTGGCCTACCACACCTTCGGCGGCTGGAAGCGGTCCGGCTTCGGCGACCTCAACCAGCACGGGCCGGCGTCGATCCAGTTCTACACCAAGGTCAAGACCGTCACCGAGCGGTGGCCGTCGGGCATCAAGGATGGCGCCGAATTCGTCATCCCCACCATGAAATAGATTCGGAAATGGACTATTTCGGCATGGACGAGGACGAACGCGTCATCGTCGAGACGGCGGCCGCGTTCGCGGAGAAGCGGCTGGCACCGCACGCGCTGGAGTGGGACGAAACGCACCACTTCCCCACCGACGTGCTGCGCGAGGCCGCCGAACTCGGCATGGCGGCGATCTACTGCCGCGACGACGTGGGCGGCAGCGAGCTGCGGCGTATCGACGCGGTACGCATCTTCGAGAAGCTGGCGACCGCCGATCCGACCGTCGCGGCGTTCCTGTCGATCCACAACATGTGCGCGTGGATGGTCGACAGCTTCGGCACCGAGGAGCAGCGCAAGGAATGGGTGCCACGGATGGCGTCCATGGAGACGATCGCCAGTTACTGCCTGACCGAACCGGGCGCCGGATCGGATGCAAGCGCCTTGCGCACCAGGGCGGTTCGCTCTGGGTCGGATTTCGTCCTGGACGGGGTGAAGCAGTTCATCTCGGGTGCGGGCACCTCCGAGGTCTACGTGGTGATGGCCCGCACCGGCGATGACGGACCGCGTGGCATCTCGACGTTCGTGGTTCCGAAGGACACCCCGGGCCTGAGCTTCGGCACCGACGAGGTGAAGATGGGCTGGAACGCCCAGCCCACCAAGCAGGTCATCTTCGAAGGCGCCCGGGTGCCCGCCGACGCTCTGCTCGGCGGAACCGAGGGTGAGGGCACCGGGTTCGGCATCGCGATGAAGGGTCTCAACGGCGGACGCATCAACATTGCGGCCTGCTCGCTGGGCGGCGCGCAGGCGGCCTACGACAAGTCGGTGGCGTACCTGGCCGACCGGCAGGCGTTCGGCGGGTCCCTGCTCGACGAGCCGACCATCCGGTTCACGCTCGCCGACATGGCCACCGCGCTGGAGACGTCACGGGCGTTGTTGTGGCGCGCGGCAACGGCTTTGGACAACGAGCACCCGGAGCGCGTCGAGTTGTGCGCGATGGCCAAACGCTATGTCACCGACGCCTGCTTCGATGTCGCCGACCAGGCCCTGCAACTGCACGGCGGCTACGGCTACCTGCGCGAATACGGGCTGGAGAAGATCGTGCGCGATCTGCGGGTGCATCGCATCCTGGAGGGCACCAACGAAATCATGCGCGTGGTGATCGGGCGGTCCGCCGCTGCCCGTGCCCGCGCTTCCTGACAAGAGAGGTCAGACTCTATGACGACGATCGCGTTCCTGGGCCTGGGCAACATGGGCGGCCCGATGGCGGCGAACCTTGTGGCGGCCGGGCACGCCGTGCACGCCTTCGACCTGGTCGACGAGCTGAAGGCGGCGGCAAAAGCCAAGGGCGCGAGCGTTTTCGACAGCGCCGCGGCCGCGGTCGCCGACGCCGACGTGGTGATCACGTCGCTGCCCAACGGCACCATCGTCAAGACCGTGTATGACGAGGTGGTGCCGGCGGCCAAGGCGGGCGCCCTGCTGATCGACACGTCCACGATCTCGGTCGACGACGCCCGCGCCATCCATACCCAGGCGACCGGCAGTGGACTGTCCCAGATCGACGCGCCGGTCTCCGGCGGCATCAAGGGCGCCACGGCGGGCACGCTGGCGTTCATGGTCGGCGGCGAGAACGACGCGTTCGAGCGCGCCAAGCCGGTGCTGGAGCCCATGGCGGGCAAGATCATCCACTGCGGCGCCTCGGGCGCCGGGCAGGCCGCGAAGCTGTGCAACAACATGGTCCTCGCCGTGCAGCAGATCGCGATCGGCGAGGCGTTCGTGCTCGCCGAGAAGCTCGGTCTGCCCGCCCAGTCGCTGTTCGACGTGATCACCGGCGCCACCGGCAACTGCTGGGCCGTGCACACCAACTGCCCGGTGCCGGGACCGGTTCCGACTTCACCGGCGAACAACGACTTCAAGCCGGGCTTCGCGACGGCGCTGATGAACAAGGACCTCGGACTGGCGATGGCCGCGGTGAACTCGACCGGGGCGTCGGCGCCGCTGGGCACCCACGCCGCCGAGATCTACGAGCAGTTCAACACCGACCACGCCGACAAGGACTTCAGCGCGGTCATCGAGATGCTGCGCGGCTGAGCCCGCGCGAAATCTAGGCGGCCGTCGGGCTGCGGTGCGTGTCGTTCCACGAGTCGTGCAGGCGCTGACAGTCGCCGACGCACCGCGGCGCCGCGGCGTCGCTGTCGATCAGAACCGTCGCGATGCCGGTGGCCGCGGCTGCCCGTCGGCTCTCCGGCGAACCCGCGAACGCAAGGCAGTCCTGCGCCGGGGCGCCGAGTTCGGCCAGTGCGACCGCGTACAGCTCACCTCGCGGCGCGTCGTCGGTGGTGACGACCGTGGTTACCACGCCGTCGCCGACGAGTTGCCGCACCAGTGGCTCGACCCAGGTGTGACTGCCGGTGCCGATCAGCCCGACACCGATGCCGGCGCCGTAGGCCTCGGCGATGAGCTCCGCCATCCCGGGCCGCACCGCGATGTCGGCGTCGAGCACCGTCTCGTCGAGAATCATCGCCTTCGTCGCGCAGATCTCGTCGACCAGCAGCTCGGCGAGCACGTCGCTTTCGGTCATCACGCCCCGCTTGCGCAGTTCGGCGGCCACGCGGCGACGTTCGTCGGGCAGCGCCTGCAGTTGCCGGTAGCGCGCGGAGGTCCACTCGATGTCCAATCCGAGCTCGGCGAACGCCTTGTTGAAGGCGGGCCGGTGACCGGCGTCCTCGATGTCGGCGAGCGCGTCGAGATCGAAGATCACCGCGCGCAGCATCTTCATCGGCTGGGCCGGGGCGCCGCTGGGCTGGGGCCAGTCCCACCAGAATCGGCCGGCCCGCCATGCTCTCTGCTCTGTCGATTGCACGATCAGATCGTGGCGCACGTCACACCTGATCCGCCTCCCCCGCGCGGGGGATTGTCCGGGCCAAGTTGGGCAGCGACCCGCCGGCGCGCCTCTAAGGTGGGGGCCATGGCTGCCGATCCGGTGCGCATCGTGCTGGTCGACGACCACGAGATGGTCATCGAGGGCCTCAAGGCCATGCTCGCCGCGTTCAGCGACCGGGTCACCGTGGTCGGCCAGGCGGTGGGCGCAGACCACGTGCTGGGCGTGGTCGCCGGCCTGGACCCCGACATCGTGCTCTGCGATGTGCGCATGCAGGGCTCCAGCGGGCTGGACGTGTGCCAGCAGCTGCGCGAGCGCGACCCCGGCCGCAAGGTGGTGATGCTGTCGGTCTACGACGACGAGCAGTACCTGTACCAGGCGCTGCGGGTCGGCGCATCGGGCTACCTGCTCAAGAGCATCAGCAGCGAGGAGCTGGTCAAACAGCTCGAGTACGTGCACGGCGGCCAGACCGCGATCGACCCGAGCATGGCGGCCCGGGCCGCCGACACCGCGGCCCGGATGCAGCGCGACGAATTCTGGCCCGGCGCCCGGCACGGTCTGACCCAGCGGGAGAGCGAGATCCTGGCACTGGTGGTCAACGGACTGTCCAACCGCGCCATCGCCGCCAGGCTCATCATCGGCGACGAAACCGTCAAGACCCACCTGAGCTCCATCTACCGCAAGCTCGGCGTGTCCGACCGCACCGGCGCCGTGGCCACCGCGCTGCGGGAAGGCATCTACCAATGACCCGGCCACTGCTGACCGCCGACCGCGAGCTCGCGCTGCTGCGCGAACTCATCAGGGCCGCATCCAGCGGTCCCGGCGTCGAGCCGCTGGCCGCCGCGGCGGCCAGGATGATCACCGCGGCCACCGACTCCGACGTGTGTTTCGTGCACGTGCTCGACGACACCGAGCGCTCGCTGACGCTGGCCGGCGCCACCCCGCCGTTCGACTCGGAGGTCGGCAAGATCAGATTGCCACTGGGACAGGGTATTTCGGGTTGGGTAGCCGGCAACCGGCAGCCGGTGGTGATCAAGAAGGACAAGGAGTCCGACCCTCGCTACCTGCCGTTCCAGTCGCTGCGCGGCCGCGATTTCACCTCGATGGTGTCGGTGCCGATGGAGACCGACCCGGGCGGACTGGTCGGCGTGCTCAACGTGCACACCGTGGCCGAGCGCGACTTCGGCGACCGCGATGTGGAACTGCTGCTGGTCATCGGTCGCCTGATCGCGGGTGCGATGCACCAGGCCCGGCTGCACCGGCAGCTGGTGGCGCGCGAGCGTGCGCACGAGAACTTCGTCGAGCAGGTGATCGAGGCGCAGGAACTGGAGCGCCGCAGGCTCGCCGGCGACATCCACGACGGCATCTCCCAGCGCCTGGTCACGCTGTCCTACCGCCTCGACGCCGCCGCTCAGGCCGCGAGATCACCGGGCGATCGGGACGCCCTGCACGAGCAGCTGGACCGGGCCCGGGAGCTCGCCGAGCTGACGCTGCAGGAAGCCCGCGCCGCGATCAGCGGGTTGCGGCCGCCGGTGCTCGACGACCTCGGGCTCTCCGGCGGGCTGGCCAGCCTGGCCCGCTCGATCCCGCAGATCACGATCGACGTCGACCTCGACGACACCCGCCTCCCCGACCACATCGAGCTGGCCCTGTACCGCATCGCGCAGGAATGCCTGCAGAATGTCGTCAAGCACGCCGACGCCTCGCTGGCACGGCTGGTGTTCCGGGTCGACGACAACACAGCCAGGCTCGAGATCGCCGACGACGGAGTCGGTTTCGACACCTTCGAACATCCGTTGGGCAGTGACGAGATGGGTGGTTACGGGCTGTTGTCGATGGCCGAGCGCGCGGAGATCGTCGGCGGCCGGCTCAACATCCGCTCCCGGCCCGGCTCGGGCACCACCGTCACCGCGACGATCCCGCTGCCGCCGGTCACCCACCCGGCCGCGGACACCGACCGGACGTGAGCTGACGCGTCAGAAGTCGCCGGCGCTGTGGCGCAGTGTCTGGATCGCCTCGGCCAGCGTCCGGGACTGTTCAGCCGAGATACCGATGTCGGCGAACACGTCGTTGTTCAGCGTCACCGTCGCATCCTCGACCGTCGAGCGGCCCAGCTCGGTGATCCGCACCAGCGTGGTGCGGCCGTCGGTCGGGTGCGGCACGCGTTCGACCAGACCGTCGGCCTCCAGCCGGCGGATCGCGTGCGTGACGCTGGTGACGTGCACCTGCAGCCGGTCGGAGGCCTTGGTGATCGGCAGCGCGCCGGTGCGGCTGAAGGCCAGCAGGCGCAGCAGCTCGAACCGCGAGAAACTCAGGTCGTAGGGCCGCAGCGCGGTCTCCACCCGGGCCAGCAGGATCTGATGGGCCCGCATCACTGAGGTGACCGCAACCATGCCGTCGGCGACGTCCCCCCACCCGGAGCGTTCCCAGTTCGCGCGCGCGGTGGCGATCGGGTCGCGCCGTTCGGATGCCACGCCTCTTCTTACCGCACGGCCCGCACCGGTTCACAGCCGCCGTTCCAGCAGCACCTTTCCGTCCGGCGCCGACACCAGCTGCACGGCCGCGATCTGCGTCATGGGCATCGGGGTGGTGGCGCTGGGCAGCGCGGTGGCGCCCGAGACGCCCAGCCACGTGGCGATCTCGCTGCGGCTGCCGTCGTGGCCGATCACCACCATGCCGAGGTTCTGCGGGGGCGCGTCCCGGCGTCCCCAGTCCCCGTACGAACAGGCCATGTCGATGCGCGTACCCCAGCCGTAGCCTTCGAGCGCGATGCTGGCGTTGATCGGCGTCTCGGCGAGCTTGGTCATCTCCTGCATCTGCGCGACGGGCTGATCAGACGGCGGCCGGATCACGAGCACCAGGGCCACGGCCAGCGCCGCGGCGGCCACCCCGACCGCGGCCGTGGTGAGCCACCGGGCGCGGCGGCGCCGCGCACCGGCGCGCTCGATCGTGTCGACGTCGTCGGCCGCCAGCACGGCCAGCATCTGCGGCATGTCGGTGATCTCGGTGACCGCCGAGCGGCAGTGCCGGCAGCCGGCCAGGTGATGTTCGTACTCGCGGCGTTCGTCACCGTCGAGCGCGCCGAGCACATACGCGGCGTCCCACGTCAGGTAGCGGTCCTGCATCACGGCGTCACCCCCATCTCCTGCAGTCCGAGCCGCAGCGCGCGGACCGCGTAGTGCAGCCGGGACTTCACGGTGCCCTCCGGGATCCTCAGGTCCGCGGCGATCTGTCCCGTGGTCCAGCCCTGGTAGTAGGCCCGCCGCACGACGGCCCGGTGTTCGTCGGACAGACTGCCCAGAGCGGTGCGCAGCAGCATCCGGTTCAGCGTGGTGTCCGACTCGTCGGGTGAGGCCCGGTCGGCGACATACTCGACGTCGGGCATCCCGGTCTCGTGACGGGACCGGGCGCTGCGGTGTTCGTCGATGATCATGTTGCGCGCGACGGTGAACAGCCAGGCCCGCGCCGAGCGGTCGGCGTCGGCGGTGACCTCGGGGTGGCGCCACGCCCTCAGCAGCGTCTCCTGCACGATGTCCTCGGCCCTGGCCCGATCACCGGTCAGCCGCAGCGCGTAACTCCAGAGCGCGGCCGCATGCTCGTCGTAGAGCGCCCGCATCGTCGCCGGATCGTCCATCACGTCCTCCGTCTACGACACGACGGCGGAGGACGATCGGTTCAGACCGGTCTCAGGCGGTCAGAATCCTCGGTCCGTCGTCGGTGACCGCGACAGTGTGCTCCCAGTGTGCCGCGCGGGAGCCGTCGGCGGTGACGACGGTCCAGCCGTCGTCGAGCACGATCGTCTTGCTCGTCCCGAGGGTGAGCATCGGCTCGATGGCCAGCACCGAGCCCGGGGCCAGGTACGGACCGCGGCCCGGTGACCCCTCATTGGGCAAAAACGGGTCCATGTGCATCTCGCGGCCGATGCCGTGGCCGCCGTAACCGGCGACGATGCCGAACGTGCGGCCGTGCCGCTTCGCCGCGGCCCGGGTGCCCTGCTCGATCGCGTGCGAAACGTCGGTCAGCCGGTTGCCCGGCACCATGGCGGCGATGCCGGCCTCCATGGATTCCCGGGTGGCGGCCGACAGCGCATCGTCGACGGCGATGACGTCGCCGACGCCGAACGTGACCGCCGAGTCGCCGTGCCAGCCGTCGAGGATGGCGCCGCAGTCGATCGACACCAGATCCCCGGCCGCCAGCTTCTCGTCAGCGGTCGGGATGCCATGCACCACGCGGTCGTTCACCGACGCGCAGATCGACGCCGGGAAGCCGTGGTAGCCGAGAAAGGACGGAACACCTCCGCCGTCCCGGATCACCGATTCGGCGACGGCGTCGAGCTCGAGCGTGGACACGCCCGGCGCGGCCGCGGCCCGCACCGCGCGCAGGGCGGCGGCGACCAGCGCGCCGGCGGCGGCCATCGCGTCCAGCTCACCGGCGGTGCGCTGGGGAACGACCTTGCGGCTGCGGAGCCCGGGAATGGAGACCATTCAGCGGCCGAGCGCGGTGAGCGCCCGCTCGAAGACCTTGTCGAGCTCGCCGACGGCGTCGACGGTCTTGAGGTCGGCGGAGTAGTAGTCCAGCAGCGGCGCGGTCTCGTCCCGGTAGACCTTGAACCGGTTGCGGATCACGTCCTCGGTGTCGTCGGCGCGACCGCGGCCCTTCAGACGGGAGACCAGTTCCTCCTCCGGGACCCGGAACTCGACCACCGCGTCGAGCGCCTGGCCGCGCTTCTCCAGCATCTCGGCGAGGGCCTTGGCCTGCTCCACCGAGCGCGGGAAGCCGTCGAGGATGAAGCCTTGCTTGGCGTCCTCGTCGTCGAGGCGGTCGTCGACCAGCGCGTTGGTGAGCGTGGCGGGGACCAGATCGCCGGCGTCGAGATACTTCTTGGCCTCGATGCCCAGCTCGGTGTTGTTGCTGATGTTGTGACGGAACAGATCGCCGGTCGAGATGTGCGGGATGCCGAGCTTCTCCGCCAGCTTCGCGGCCTGCGTACCCTTGCCCGCGCCGGGCGGTCCCAACAACACGATTCTCACTTGAGGAACCCTTCATAGTTGCGCTGCATGAGCTGGCTTTCGATTTGCTTGACGGTGTCGAGCGCGACGCCCACGGCGATGAGGACGGCGGTACCGCCGAACGGCAGGTTCTGCACCGAACCGGTGTTGCCGATCTCAAGGAACAGGTTCGGCAGCACGGCGATGATGCCGAGGTAAATCGAGCCCGGCAGCGTGATGCGAGACAGCACGAACCGCAGGTAGTCGGCGGTCGGCTTGCCCGGGCGGATGCCGGGGATGAAGCCGCCGTACTTCTTCATCTCGTCGGCGCGTTCCTCGGGGTTGAACGTGATCGAGACGTAGAAGTAGGTGAAGAACACGATCAGGCCGAAGTAGATCGCTATGTAGACCGGGCTGCTCGGGTCGGTCAGGTATTCGGCGACGAAGGTCTGCCACCACCCGGTGCTCGGGGTGTCGCTGGCGCTGGTGATCAGCTGGGTGATCAGGTGCGGGATGTAGATCAGCGACGACGCGAAGATGACCGGGATGACGCCGGCCTGGTTGACCTTCAACGGCAGGTAGGTCGACGTGCCGCCGTACATCTTGCGGCCCACCATGCGCTTGGCGTACTGGACCGGGATACGGCGTTGACCCTGCTCGACGAAGACCACGCCGACGACGATCGCGACGGCCGCGAGACACACCAGCGTGAAGACCATGCCACCGCGGCTGTCCAAGATGTTCTTGCCCTCACCCGGGATCGACGCCGCGATGCTGGCGAAGATGATCAGCGACATGCCGTTGCCGACGCCGCGCTCGGTGACGAGCTCGCCCATCCACATGACCAGCGCCGCGCCGGCGGTCATCACGATGACGATGACGGCCAGGGTGCCGATGTTGAGGCCCTCGCTCTGCCCCTCGATGATGTCGAGCGCACAACCCTGCAGCAGCCCGCCGTTGGCGGCCAGCGCCACGATGCTGGTCGCCTGCAGGATCGCCAGCGCGATCGCGAGGTAGCGGGTGTACTGAGTGAGCTTCGTCTGGCCTGCCTGCCCCTCTTTGCGCAGCTGCTCGAAGCGCGGGATCACCACGCCGAGCAGCTGCACGATGATGCTCGCGGTGATGTAGGGCATGATGCCCACCGCGAACACCGACAGCTGCAGCAGCGCGCCGCCGGAGAACAGGTTGATCAGCGAGTAGATCTGTCCGGACTCGCCGCCGCTGACCTGGGCGATGCACTGCTGCACGTTCGGGTAGTTCACCCCCGGCGACGGCACCGAGGCGCCGACCCGGTAGAGGATCACGATGCCGAGCGTGAACAGGATCTTTCGCCTCAGATCGACTGTCCGCAGTGATGAGATGAAAGCCGAGAGCACTCTTTCCTCCTGCACGGCCGGTCGATCTCGGCGTGCTCATGTGGCTGGCGGAACCAGCGTCGTGGTTAAGGCGTGGGCGCGACGGCACGAGCAGGCAGAACAGCCTGCGCAAGTCACGCGTTCAAACAGTCTACGAGACTAACAGTTGCAGGTTGGTTGCCCCGAATCCGGCGGCCCCGGAATCGGCGTACATTCGAAGGCAGTTATTAACCTGGCTAATTAATAGGAACAGGATTTCCGCGCATGCCACGTACCGACAACGACACCTGGGACCTCGCCTCGAGCGTGGGTGCGACCGCGACGATGGTCGCCGCCGCACGCGCGGTGGCCACCCGTGCCGAGCAGCCCGTGATCGACGATCCATTCGCCGAACCGCTGGTGCGCGCGGTCGGGGTCGACTTCTTCACCCGTCTGGCCACCGGTGAGCTGACGACGGCCGAACTGGACGCCCGTGACGGCGGCGAGTCCCCCGTCGGGATGCGCCGGTTCGCCGACGGCATGGCCGCCCGCACCCGGTTCTTCGACGACTTCTTCGCCGCCGCGATCGCCGCCGGTGTCCGGCAGGGCGTCATCCTGGCCTCCGGCCTGGACGCCCGCGCCTACCGGCTGACGTGGCCGCAGGACATGACGCTGTTCGAGATCGACCAGCCCGAGGTGCTGGAGTTCAAGGCCCGGACGCTGGCCGACCTCGGCGCGCGCCCGGCGGTGAGGCTCGCCACGGTGCCCGTGGATCTGCGTGAGGACTGGCCCGCCGCGCTGACCGCGGCCGGCTTCGCCCCAGCCGCGCCGACGGCCTGGATCGCCGAGGGCCTGCTCGGATATCTGCCGCCGGAGGCACAGGACCGGCTGCTGGACACGATCACCGCGCTGAGCGCGGCGGGCAGCAGGCTGGCCGTCGAGGCGGTGCCCGCCCATCAGGACCTTGACGACGACGAGCTGCGCGAGCGGATGAAGGAATCCACCGACCGCTGGCGGGCCCACGGGTTCGACATCGACTTCTCCGAGCTCGTGTTCACCGGGGATCGCGCGGAGGTCGACGTGTACCTGCGCGACCGCGGCTGGACCGTGGACGCGACACCCACCAACGACCTGCTGACCCGGTACGGCCTGACCCCGCTGGGCCCCGACGAGCGCTTCGGCGACGTGCGGTACGTCAACGCGAGCAAGTAGGGAGGACCGCAGATGGCACGCACCGAGGGCGACACCTGGGACCTGGCCTCCAGCGTCGGCGCGACCGCGACGTCGGTGGCCGCCAACCGCGCGTTCGCCAGCCGGTCGACTGCCGGCGGCCCCGCCCCGCTGCTCGACGACCCGTACGCCGACCTCCTCGTGGAGGCCGTCGGCCTGCCGCACTTCATCCGCGTGGCCCGGGGCGAGATCGACTTCGACGGCGACCCGCTGTTCGGCGCCCGGCAGATGCTCGAACAGATCACGGTCCGCACCCGCTACTTCGACGACTTCTTCGCCGACGCTGTGGGCGGCGCGGGGCCGCCGAAGATCCGGCAGGCGGTGATCCTGGCGTCCGGGCTCGACACCCGCGCCTACCGGCTGGACTGGCCGGACGGCGCCGTGGTCTACGAGATCGACCAACCCCCGGTGATCGCGTTCAAGACCCGGGTGCTGGCCGAGGCCGGCGTCGCGCCTGCCGTCGAGCGCAGGACCGTCGGGATCGATCTGCGCGAGGACTGGCCGGCGGCGCTGCGGGCGGCCGGCTTCGACCCGGGCCGGCCGACCGCGTGGATCGCCGAGGGGCTGCTGATCTATCTGCCGCCGGACGCCCAGGACCGGCTGCTCGACAACATCACCGCGCTCAGCGCGCCGGGCAGCCGACTGGCCACCGAGCACATGGACGCCAAGGCGCTCACCGGTGAGTGGGCCAAGGCGATGACCGAGCGGGCCCGCAGGCACGGCAGCGACGTCGACCTCAGCGAGCTGTTCTACAGCGGGCCGCGCGCCTCGGCGACCGAGTACCTCGGCGCCCGGGGCTGGCAGACCGAGCTGGTGTCCAGCAACGACGCCTACCAGGCGCAGGGGTTCCCGGCACTGGCCGACCATCTGGTCGCGATGATCGGCGATTCCGGCTACCTGACCGCACGCCTGGGTTAGCGCCATGGCACGCACCTCAGACGACTCCTGGGATCCGGCCTCCAGCGTCGGAGCCACGGCGACGATGGTGGCCGCCGGCCGCGCTGCGGCCAGCGCCGCGCCCGACCCGCTGATCGACGACCCGTTCGCCGCTCCGCTGGTCCGTGCCGTCGGCCTGGACTTCTTCACCAAGATGCTCGACGGCGAACTGGACATGTCGCAGTTCCCGGACGCGTCGCCCGAGCGGGTGCAGGCGATGATCGACGGGATGGCGGTACGCACCCGGTTCTTCGACGACTGCTGCGCCGCCGCCGCCGCGGCCGGTGTCACCCAGGTGGTCATCCTGGCGTCGGGACTCGACGCGCGGGCCTACCGGCTGCGCTGGCCCGCCGGCACCGTCGTCTACGAGCTCGACCAGCCGAAGGTGATCGAGTTCAAGACCCGGACGCTGGCCGGTCTGGGTGCCGCGCCTACGGCGATCCACCGCCCGGTCGCGGTCGACCTCCGCCACGACTGGCCCGCAGCGCTGCGGGCCGCCGGATTCGACGCCGCAGAACCCACCGCGTGGCTGGCCGAGGGGCTGCTGATCTACCTGCCACCGGAGGCCCAGGACCGGCTGTTCGATCAGATCACCGCGCTGTCGGCGCCGGAAAGCCGCATCGCCACCGAGTACGCGCCGGGCATCGTCGCATTCGACGAGAGCAAGGCTCGCGCCATGTCGGAGCCGCTGCGGGAGCACGGCCTCGACCTCGACATGCCCTCGCTGGTGTACCCGGGGCCACGCAACAGCGCCCTGGACTATCTGAGCTCACACGGCTGGACCGTGACCGGGGCGCCGCAGCGGGAACTGTTCACCCGCTACGGCCGCCCGGCGCCGCCCGACGTCGCCGATCCGCTCGGCGAGATCGTCTACGTCAGCGCCCGCCTCGATCAGTAACGGGTCTCCCCCAGCCACAGCACCTTCACCCCGGACAGCGACCGCTGCGTCCGGTCGGCCAGACCGAGCACCGAGCGCAACGCCAGCGCGCCGAACGCATCCTGCAATGAGGCGGCCGCCGGTTGCGAGGACGGCTTGGGCCGCAGCACGTCCCGCAGCGACGAGCCGGGCAGGTTCTCGATCTGCACCTTGGCGTCCACGTCAAGGCCGGCCAGCGCCTTGGCGCGCCGGATCGCGGTGCGCAGCCCGCCGAGCTCGTCGACCAGACCCCGCTGTAGTGCGTCGGCTCCGGTCCACACCCGACCCCGGGCGACCCGCTCGACGTCTTCGACGCTCATGCCGCGGCCGTCGGCGACCCGCGCGACGAAGTCGGTGTAGAACAGGTCGGCCTCGGCCTCGACGTGGGCCTGCTGCTCGTCGGTGAACGGCGCGTTGATCGACCAGGCGTCGGCGTTGGCGTTGGTACGCACCGTGTCCGACCCGACACCGAGACGGTCCTTGAGTTCGCGCGCGACGAACTTGCCCGTCACCACGCCGATCGATCCGGTGATGGTGCCGGGGTTGGCCACGATGGCGTCGGCGGCCATCGACACGTAGTAGCCGCCCGACGCCGCGACGGCGCCCATCGACGCGACCACCGGCTTGCCGCGCTCGCGGGTGCGCACCACCTCGCGCCAGATCGTCTCCGAACCGGTGACCGAGCCGCCCGGGCTGTCGACACGCAGCACGATCGCGGCGACGTCGTCGTCGGCGGCGGCCTGCCGCAGCGCCGCCGCGATGGTGTCGCCGCCGGAACTGGAGCTGCCCATCGGGGACATCTGCCGTCCGCCGCGGCCGCTGACGATCGGCCCGGCGACGGTGACGACCGCGACCTTGGGATGGCTCTTGATCGCCGGCACGGCCGGCTTCTTGGCGCGCGCGTAGCGCGCCAGGTACAGCCGGGGCGGGGCGTCGTCGCCGTCGGGATCGCCGGACTCCGCGGAGACACCCTCGGCGCCGACCAACTCCGCGATGCGGCCGTAGGCCTCGTCGCGGAAGCCGATGCGGTCCACGAGGCCGGCGGCCACGGCATCGTCGCGCAGCAGCGGCGCGCGGTCGGCCAGCGTGTCCAGGGCAGCACGATCCACCTTGCGTGAAGCGCTCACCGCATCCCACACCTGTGCGCGCAGCCCGTCCACCAGCGCGGTGTCGGCCTCGCGGTGCGCGTCGGTGTAGCGGTCCTGGGTGAAAAGGTTTGCCGCCGACTTGTATTCGCCGCGGGCGACGAACTGCGCTTCCACGCCGAGCTGGTCGAGCGCGTCCCGCAGGAACAGCGCGCTGGTGGCGAATCCGACCAGGCCCACGGTGCCCGACGGCTGCATCCACACCTCGCCGAACGCCGAGGCCAGATAGTAGGACAGCGTGCCAGGGTAGGTCTCGGCCCACGCCAGCGACGGCTTCTTGGCGGTGAACGCGACGATCGCCTCGCGCAGTTCCTGCACGGGTCCCGGTGGGGCGGCGTCGATCTGGACGCGGGCTATCAGACCGGCGACGCGGGGATCGTCGGCGGCACGGTGGATCGCGGCCACCGCCTCGCGTAGCAGCAGCGGTCTCCCGGCGCCGTTGATCAAGGCCATCGGGTCGAAGCCGGCCGATTCCGGCGGTGCGGTCTGCAGGTCCAGCTCGAGGACGCATCCGTCGGGCACGCCTTGGTGGCGGGCGGTGTCGAGCTTACGGGCGAAATCACGGACGTCGTCGAACCCGGGCACCCCGGACAGCAGAGAGAACATGGTTCGAGCGTACCGACGCCGAACGGGCGGTCAGCGCCCCAAGTACCGGCTGTACTGCGGGCAGTAGACGGCCACCGAGAGCCTGGTCAGGCCGACGGCCTGCTCGCGTTCGAGGCCGTTGCCCGCCAGCGTGTTGACCACCCCTCGCACCACCGGCACCGGGTTCGGGTTGCCGGTCAGCCCGGTGGTGAGCATCTCGCAGATCCGCTTGCCGACGGTCGGCGCGTCATCGTCGGCGCCCAGCGGAATCCCCATCGTGTTCACCGCATTGGTGAACTTCTCGTCTTGGGTCTCGGCGTGCGCGGTCGCGACACCGGAGAACATGGCGAGGCCGGCGGCGACCATCGCGGCGGCGAGGGTCCGACGGTGGCGAATCATGGCGTGCTCCTTGGCTGTATCCCCGGGCGAAGTGTAGTTCGTGATCGCCAACCGTGCCGTTACAGCAAAAACCCCTGCCGAAGCAGGGGTTTTTGTCGGACAGCCGAAATTACAGCTCGGTGACGGTGCCGCCGGCGGCGGTGATCGCCTCGCGGGCGTGAGCGCTGAACTTGTGCGCGGTCACGTCGACCTTGACGGTCAGCTTGCCGTCGCCGAGCACCTTGACCAGCACGTTCTTGCGAACCAGGCCCTTGGCCACCAGCTCGTCGACACCGACGGTGCCCCCTTCGGGGAACGCTTTGTTGATGTCGCCGACGTTGACCGGGGCGTACTCGGTGCGGAAGCGGTTGCGGAAGCCCTTGAGCTTGGGCAGCCGCATGTGGATCGGCATCTGGCCGCCCTCGAACGTCACCGGGACGTTCTTGCGGGCCTTGGTGCCCTTGGTGCCGCGGCCGGCGGTCTTACCCTTGGAGCCTTCACCGCGACCGACGCGGGTCTTGGCCTTCTTCTCGCCCGGGGCCGGGCGCAGATCGTGAAGCTTGATCGGAGCCATGGGTTCTAAACCTCCTCGACCGTCACCAGGTGGTGCACGGTCTTGATGAGTCCACGCGTCTGGGCGTTGTCCTCACGGACCACGGACTGGCGGATCTTGCGCAGCCCGAGCGTCCGCAGGGACTCCCGCTGCTTCCAGCGCGCACCGATGGTGCTGCGCACCTGGGTGATCTTGAGCTCTGCCATGATTTACGCCGTTCCCTCACGCGCGGCGGTGGCAGCCAGGGCCTCGGCCTCACGGCGGGCCTTGAGCATGCCAGCGGGCGCTACATCCTCAATGGGCAGGCCACGGCGCGCCGCGACCTCTTCGGGACGCTGCAGCAGCTTGAGCGCGGCAACGGTGGCATGCACCACGTTGATCGCGTTGTCGCTGCCCAACGACTTGGCCAGCACGTCGTGCACACCGGCGCATTCCAGCACCGCGCGGCACGCGCCACCGGCGATGACACCGGTACCGGGGCTGGCCGGACGCAGCATGACCACACCGGCCGCGGCCTCACCCTGGACCGGGTGGGTCACGGTGCCGCCGATCAGCGGAACCCGGAAGAAGTTCTTGCGCGCCTCTTCGACACCCTTGGCGATCGCGGCGGGGACCTCTTTGGCCTTGCCGTAGCCGACACCGACCATGCCCTTGCCGTCGCCGACGATCACCAGCGCGGTGAAGCTGAACCGGCGACCGCCCTTGACCACCTTGGAGACGCGGTTGATCGTGACCACGCGCTCCAGGTAGTTGCTCTTCTCGCGGTCGTCACGGCCGCCGCGGCCGCCACGATCGTCACGGCGTCCACGTCCGCCGCGGTCGCCCCTGCCACCGTCGCGGCCGTCGCTCGACGGCCCGCCGGCTCCTACAGCCTGCTCGGCCATCATGCATTCCTTCCGTTAATGGTCAGTCGGGACATCAGAACTTCAACCCGCCCTCGCGCGCGGCGTCGGCCAGAGCCGCGATCCGTCCGCCGTAGGTGTACCCACCACGGTCGAACACGACCTCGTCGATGCCCGCGGCCTTGGCACGCTCGGCGATCAGCTGACCGACCCGGGTGCTGGCGGCCTTCTTGTCGCCCTCGGTTGCCCGCACGTCGGCCTCGATCGAGGACGCCGCGGCCAGCGTGACGCCCGCAAGATCGTCGACCAGCTGCACGTGGATGTGCCGCGAGGACCGGTTGACCACCAGGCGCGGACGCTCGGCGGTGCCGGAGACCTTCTTGCGTAGACGCGCATGCCGGCGCAGCCGCGACGTGCGCCGCGTCTCGGAGATGCTCTTGCCGACCGGCGTGTGGCCGGCGGCCTCTTTGGCTTTGGTGTTGGTAGCCATCTACTACTTACCCGTCTTTCCGACCTTGCGACGGATCTGCTCGCCCTCGTAGCGGATCCCCTTGCCCTTGTAGGGATCGCTCTTACGCAGGCGGCGGATGTTCGCCGCGATCTGGCCGACCTTCTGCTTGTCGATACCGGAGATCGAGAACTTCGTCGGCGTCTCCACCGTGAAGGTGACGCCCTCGGGAGCGGTGATCAGCACCGGGTGGCTGTAGCCCAGGGCGAACTCGAGGTCGCTGCCCTTGGCCACCACGCGGTAGCCGACGCCGAAGATCTCCATCCTGGTGGTGTAGCCCTGCGTCACACCGGTCACCAGGTTGGCGATCAGCGTGCGGGACAGGCCGTGCAACGAACGGTTGCGCCGCTCGTCGTTGGGGCGGGTGACCACGATCGCGCCGCCCTCGTCACGGGAGACCGCGATCGGCTCGGCGACGTCGAGGGTCAGCGTGCCCTTGGGGCCCTTGACGGACACATTCTGTCCGTCGATCGTCACATCGACCCCGGTGGGAACCGGGACCGGCTGCTTTCCAATGCGAGACATGTATCTAGCCCTCCCTCACCACACGTAGGCGAGGACTTCGCCGCCGACGCCCTCGCGGGCGGCCTGGCGGTCGGTCCTCAGACCGGACGACGTGGAAATGATCGCCACACCGAGCCCGCCGAGCACGCGCGGCAGGTTGGTGGACTTCGCGTACACCCGCAGACCCGGCTTGGACACCCGGCGCAGGCCCGCGATGCTGCGTTCGCGGCTCGGGCCGTACTTCAGTTGCACCACCAGGGACTTGCCCACCCGGGCGTCCTCGGTGCGGTAGTCACTGATGTAGCCCTCGGACTTCAGGATCTCGGCGATGTTCGCCTTGATCTTGCTGTGCGGCAGGGTCACTTCGTCGTGATACGCCGAATTGGCGTTGCGCAGACGCGTCAAGAAGTCTGCGATCGGATCCGTCATGGTCATGACAGCCGGTTCACCTTTCTCGCGGCGGTTCCCGGTCGGGGCCTACCGCAACTGTCTTGTAGTGGTTGGCTGGCTTACCAGCTGGACTTCTGCACGCCGGGCAGCTCACCCGCGTGCGCCATCTCGCGCAGGCAGATGCGGCAGAGGCCGAACTTGCGGAACACCGAGTGCGGACGACCGCAACGGTTGCAGCGGGTGTAGGCCCGCACCTTGAACTTGGGCTTCTTGTTGGCCTTGATGACCAGAGCCTTCTTTGCCATGTGCTCAGTTCTCCTTGAACGGGAAGCCGAGCGCCCGCAGCAGCGCACGCCCCTCGTCGTCGTTCGTCGCCGAGGTGACGACGGTGATGTCCATGCCACGCGGGCGGTCGATGCTGTCCACGTCGATCTCGTGGAACACCGACTGCTCGTTGAGCCCGAAGGTGTAGTTGCCGGTGCCGTCGAACTGCTTGGGCGAGAGGCCGCGGAAGTCGCGGATACGCGGCAGCGAGATCGAGATCAGGCGGTCCAGGAACTCCCACATCCGGTCGCCGCGCAGCGTGACGCGCGCACCGATCGGCATGCCCTCGCGCAGCTTGAACTGGGCGATGGACTTGCGGGCCCGGCGGATCTCCGGCTTCTGACCGGTGATCAGCGTGAGGTCGTTGACCGCGCCGTTGATCAGCTTGGCGTCGCGGGCGGCGTCACCGACGCCCATGTTGACGACGACCTTGGTGACGCCCGGGATCTGCATCACGTTGGCGTAGCCGAATTCCTTCTGCAGGGCGTCGCGGATCTCTTCGCGGTAGCGCTGCTTCAGGCGCGGCTGCGGCCGTTGATTCGACTCCGTCGAATGTGTCTTTTCAGTGGTGGTCATCAGATGTCCTTGCCGTTGGACTTGGCGATGCGGACCTTTTTGCCGGTCTCGTCGTCCTTGCGGAACCCGACGCGCGTCGGCTTGCCGTCGGAATCGAGCAGCATCACGTTGGACACCGAGATCGGCGCCTCCTGCGTGACGATGCCGCCCGAGGACGCGCCACGCTCGGTGCGCGACTCGGGGGTGTGCTTCTTGATCCGGTTCACGCCCTCGACCAGAACCTTGTTGCGGTCGGGGTAGGCCACCAGGACCTTGCCCTTGGCGCCCTTGTCCTTGCCCGAGATGACGAGCACGGTGTCGCCCTTACGGACCTTCATCTACAACACCTCCGGGGCGAGCGAGACGATCTTCATGAAGCGCTTCTCGCGCAGTTCGCGACCGACCGGCCCGAAGATGCGGGTGCCGCGGGGGTCGTTGTCGTTCTTGATGATGACGGCGGCGTTCTCGTCGAACTTGATGTAGCTGCCGTCGGCGCGGCGGCGCTCCTTGACCGTGCGCACCACGACCGCTTTGACGACGTCGCCGCGCTTGACGTTGCCACCGGGGATGGCGTCCTTGACGGTCGCCACGATGACATCACCGATGCCGGCATAGCGCCGCGACGAGCCGCCGAGCACGCGGATGCACAAGATCTCCTTGGCGCCCGTGTTGTCGGCGACCTTGAGCCGCGATTCTTGCTGAATCACTAGATCTCCTCGACCTGGTTACTGTGTGCACGCAGGATTACCGACCCTGACGTGCGCGGTCTTTGTTCCCCAAGAGCACGCGGGGCTCTCTCCGCACGGAGACAACCGAGGTCTGCCCTAGGCAACCGTTACATACTAGGTGAGCTCGGGGAATGCTCCAAATCCCCGCGGAGCGGACCGACACGGTGACCGGCACGAACTCTCCACGTATTCTCCACACAGCCTTCAAGCAACGCCCGCCGGTCCGGCGCAGCATCATTGTCGTGACGACCACACCGACCGCCAGATCCGAAGCGGCACAACGACTGCAGCACCCGTCCGGCACCGAGTTCGAGCGCGGGGTGCTGACTCTGGTCCCGAGGCTGCACCGGCGTGCGCACGGCTACGCCGGCAACACCGCCGACGCCGAGGACCTGGTGCAGGAGACCCTGCTCAAGGCCTATCGCGCGTTCCACACGCTGGGACCGGACCCCTACCTGAAGGCCTGGCTGCTGTGCATCCTGCGCAACACCTGGATCGCGAAGTACCGGGCCGCCCAGTGCCGGCCCGCCGAGGCGTTGACCGGGGAGTTCGACGACGACGCCGGGCAGAGCACCTCCGCCGAGCAGCTGGCGCTGCGTGACGTCGCCGAACCCGGCCTGGTCGCGGCCATGGCCGAGCTGTCGGAGCCGATGCGGCTGACCCTCTACTACACCGCGGTCGAGGGCATGTCGTGCCGCGAGGTCGCCGAGCTGATGGGGGTGCCCGAGGGAACGGTGATGTCGAGGATGCACCGCAGCCGGGCGCAGCTGCGCCGCCGACTCGGCCGGCGTCCCACCACGCATCGCAAGCCGATGTGCGTGGCCGCGCTGTCCTGAGATTGCGGTGCGTGCGCGGAGGGCCGGTAGCGGGGCTGCATGACGTGGCCGCGCCGTCGCTGCGGTACGGGAACCGGCCGTGCCAGGTGCCGGCCAGCGAGCAGCCGCCGTCGAGGTCGACGAGATCGGTCGGCAGGGCCCGGCTAGTCCTTGGCGAAGGCGCGGGCGAAGTCCCGTTCGAGGTCGGTGTACGGGGCGCCCGACACGTCCACGTTGACCCGCGAGATCGTCCCGCCGGTGAACGGGTTGGGCGGACGGTAGGCCGCCGATACCGGCGATCCGGTGTTGCGCCCGACGCTCAGCGAGGCCCCGGCGAGCCCGAAAGTCCCGGGGTGGACCCGCATCTCGGCCAACGCCGCGACCTGCGTGGTGTCGACGAACAGTGCCGCGTCGCCGATCGGAGTGTGGCTGCCCTCGGCGGTGCCGGTGCGGGTGAAGGTGAACCCGAGGGTGTGCGCACCAGGGGGCACCGGATCGGCCGCCGCGACGGTCTGCTCGTACTCGCCGAGGAAGTTGTAGCAGAAGTGCAACCGGCCGCCCTGCAGATACATGACGTAACCCCCGTGTGCCGCACCGTGTTTGACCACCACGCCGTCGGCACCGTCCGGACCGATGGTGACCTCGGCGAGCACCGCGAACGAGCGGCCGCGAAGTTCTACCACGGCGCCCATGCCGACGTCGGCGGTGCCGGGGTAGTACACGTAGGCGTTCCGCTCGCCGGCGAGGTAGGGACGCCACCGTGACATGGTCTCCAGGAGATTCAGGTCGCCCAACGGCAGTCCGTTGTACTTCTGAGCCTCGGCGAACCACAACGCCTTGAGTTCTTCGAGTCGTTCCGGATGTTCGGCGGCGAGGTCGCGGCACTGGCTGCGGTCGGCCTCGATGTGGAACAGCTCCCAGCGGTCGTCGTCGAAGTGCGACCAGCCGGCGGGCGAGGCCGCGTGAATGGTGTTGGCGAACCAGCCCCGGTGCCAGATGCCTCGCGTGCCGAGCATGGTGTAGAACTGCGTCTCCTTGCCGGTGGGTGCGGTCGGGTTATCCAGCGCCACTTTGAAACTGACACCGTCGAGGGGCTTCTGTGCGACTCCCCGCACCGTGGCCGGTGCGGTGATGTCGAGAAGGTCGTACACGGTCGGGGTGATGTCGCAGACGTTGACGTAGTTGTCCCGCACCTCGCCGTGCGCGGCAATACCATTGGGCCAGGAGATGATCGCCGGGTCGGCGATGCCGCCCTCATGTGAGGCGTAGCGCTTGAACAGCTTGTACGGGGTGTTGAACGCCATGGCCCACCCGGTCGGGTAGTGGTTGTACGTCGCGGTGCCGCCGAGTTCGTCATAGGCCTTCAGGCTCTCCGCCACCGAGTCGATGTAGCCGTTGAAGAACTTGACCTCGTTGACCGACCCGTTGGGCCCGCCCTCACCGCTGGCGCCGTTGTCCGAGATCACCACGATGATGGTGTTGTCCAACTGGCCGGACTCCTCCAGATAGTCCAGGATCCGCCCGATCTGGGCGTCGGTGTAGGACAAGAAGCCGGCGAACACCTCGGCCATCCGCTCGAACAATCGCTTTTCATCGGCGCTCAACGAGTCCCAGGGACGCACGGTGTCCTGGACCGGCCAGGGTTCTCCGTTGGGGCCCTTGACATCTGAGTACGGATTCATCGGCGAGAGTTCGGTGTCCGCCGGGACGATGCCGAGCCGCTTCTGGTTCTCCAGCACGATCTCGCGGTAGCGCTCGTAGCCCATGTCGAACACACCGGAATAGCGGTCGGCCCACTCCTTGAAGACATGGTGGGGAGCGTGGCCGGCACCCGGGCACACGTAGGAGAACCACGGCTTGTCCGGTGCGATGACCTTTGAGTCGCGGATGAACTCGATGGTCCGGTCGGCGAGATCAGCCGAAAGGTGGTAGCCCTGCTCGGGTGTCGCGGGCGGGGCCACGGGGTGGTTGTCGTACATCAGGTCCGGATACCACTGGTCGGTCTCACCGCCCATGAATCCGTAGAACCTCTCGAAGCCCCGCGACAGCGGCCAGTGCCGCTTGGTGGCGGCAAGGTTGGATTCCTCCAGCGGAGTCAGATGCCATTTGCCGATGCAATAAGTGTTGTAACCGTTCTCGGCGAGTACCTCCGAGAGCAGTGCGGTGTCGAACGGGATGCGGCCGTTGCAGTTCGGAAAACCGTCGGTGAACTCCTCGATGGTCGCCATCCCGACCGTGGTCGGGTTGCGTCCCGTCAGCAGCGAGGCCCGCGTCGGTGAGCACAGCGCGGCAGTGTGGAACTGCGAAAGCCGCACCCCACGTTCGGCGATGCGGCTCATGGTGGGCATCTTCACCAGCCCACCGAAGCAGTCCCAGGTGGCGATGCCGATGTCGTCCCAGACCAGGTACAGGACGTTGGGTGCGTCCGGTTGCGCCGTCGGCGCGGCGAACGGGCCCCAGTCCGGTTCAGAATCCCGGATGTCGACTTCGATCCTGCCCTTGAATTCCGACGTCACCTTCGGAGATTACACCGCTCGCCCGCTGGTCAGCCCGGGAACGGGAGACGATTGCGTCGGCGTACGTGCGAACCACAGGCCCACGGCGGCCAGCGGAACCGTCTAGTGTCTCGCGTCTGAATTTGGTTTACGGGTATGGGGCAGGATGTCGTCTGCGGATTTGGTCCACACGAATGGGTGGCAGCGCTGATTCCAGCCTTGGATGAACGCGGCGATGGCGGCCATCAGTTCTTTGACGCTGTTGAACGAGCCACGGCGGATGGCTTGGCGGGTGATGATCGAGAAGAACACCTCGACCATGTTCAGCCAGGATCCTGAGGTCGGCGTGAAATGCAGTGTCACGCGGGGGTTCTTGTCCAGCCAGGCGTTGATGTCGGCATGCTTGTGGGTGTGGTAGTTGTCGCACACCACGTGCAGTTTCCGTCGGGGGTAAGCGCGGGCGACCGCTTTGAGGAAGTCGAGGAACTCCGCTTTGCCATGCCGCTCATAGCAGCGGTCGGTCACCTTGCCGGTGGCGATCTCGAGTGCGGCAAACAAGGTGGCGGTGCCGTTGCGCTGGTAGTCATGGGTCGCTTTTTCGGGCAACCCGGGACGCAGCGGCAGGATCGGCTGGGTCCGGTTGAGGGCTTGAATCTGGGACTTTTCATCTACGCACAACACGATCGCGTTGGTCGGCGGGTTCAAGTAGAGGCCGATTACGTCGCGGACCTTGGCCTCCAGCTCCGGGTCGGTGGAGAACTTAAAGGTCTCCCGGCGCCAGGGTTTGACCCCGTAACGGCGCCAGGCCCGGGCGACCGTGGCGTCCCCCACGCCGAGGTGTTTACCGAGCAGTCGACTCGACCAGTGGGTGACCGCCAAAACCTCCGGCGGCGGCTCCAGGGTGGCTGCCAGGATCGCCGCGTCGTCGACAGTCTTGGGTCGACCGCTGCGAGGCTCGTCGGCAAGTCCATCAATCCCGTACGCGGCGAATCGATCCCGCCATTTGATCACCGTCGGTCGCGAGACTCCCACCTGCCGGGCTGCACCAGAGGTGCCGGCACCATTAGCCACCGCCAGCACGATCCGGGCCCGCTCGACATGACCGGCAGATGCCGTCGTCGACCGCGTCCACGACTCCAACGTCACGCGATCCTCAGAACTGATCACCAGCGCAGATGACGGCATACACCATCATCCCACACTGTAAACTAATTAATGACGCATGACACTAGCCCAACCACCAGCAGATGCCTGCGACGGCGTGTAACTAGCTGCCCTCACTACCTCGTAACCTGTTGCCCCACAACGGTTCAGTGCGATTATAGACACCGGGCTCAGGCATCACCGGGTGCGCAGATACCGCGCTCGTCGTCACGGACGTTCAGGACGCCGCCGCCTGCCACGCAACAGGATCGACACGACGGCCACGATGATCAGGATCGCCACACCGGCTACCGCGACCCAGACCCACGACGGCGTCCCCGGGGCAGCGACCTGCGTGACGCTCTGTTCAGCCTCGATGACGGGTTCGGGCATGGTGTCGAGCATCACGGGTGGGGTGCCGGGCGCGCCGATGAGCGCCGTACCGGACAGCGACTGCCAGCGCCTGACATCGCTGCCCAGCCAGTCGAGCAACAAATCCAGTTGCTCGGGCGCGTTGTGGGACGTGGCAACCAGGACACTGCGCCTTCCGTCGTGGACCGTCTGCAGCGAACCGAAACCGAGCGCAGGATCGAGAGTCAGGGTGGTGGTCTCACCCGGCGCGTCGGCGCGCTTGACGGTGAGCTCGCCACCGTCCCCAGCCGCGACCGGGAGGGCGATTCCCGGATCTGTCCATTCATCAGGGCTGATAAGCACCGCCGGGGCACCGTCTGAGACGGCGTCGGCGAGCGACATCACCGCGGTGTCGATCGGTACCCCGCTGAGTCGCTGCAGGCCCACCATGATCGCGACGGCCCGGCGAACGTTGTCGAACCCTTCGCCGACACCGACCGCGGTCCGCGGCATGAGCGTCTGCGGCAGTGACTGAAACCCGCCCGGCACCGGCGAGGCAGCTGCTGTGCTCACGACCGGGCTGTCACCGTCGATGGTCAACGTTGCCGGCTCGAAGTCCTGGCAGTATCCGGTACCGCCGCTGATGTCGAGGGCGACCGTCATGTTCGTGAAGCGTTGCAGGAGGTGATCGGGGACATCGACCCACCGATCGATCTCGCCGCTCGAATCAGTGGGCCAGCGGTCGATGTTCTCGTCACCGATGCTGATCACCACCTGTCCGCCGACGGATTGAGGCAGCGGAGTGTAGGACCCGCGCAGGTGCACCCGTATCCCGTGCACGGCGCGGCCGAGCCTGGTTTGATCCAGGCCGAGGCTGAGCTGAGGCTCCACAGCAGTGACAGAGCTACCAGGCTGACCGAGACCACGCAATGTCGTCTTGTCCCCCGGCAACTGAATATTCGAATCCGCCTGCCCGGCAACAGCCTTCGCTGAAAGCGCGAGCGGGGCCAGGTCGCCGGTCAGCAGTCGGGCCTGATTGGTCAACTCGTCGCCGGGGCCGCCGACACGCAGGGCGGGGACCCCGCCGGTGTCCAGCAACGAGAGACCGACGTCGTCGCCCTCCGCTACGACGACGTGGCGTGCGAGCGGACCGGATGGTTCCGTCGGGCCGGTTTGCCCGTTTGCCAGCGGAGCGACCGTCACGGTCGGATTCTGGGCGCCGTAGCGGGACGCGACGGCGGTCGCCAGCTGGACGACGGCATCGGACTCCGAGGGCGATGGTTGTTCGTCGACAAAGATCGTCAGCTGGCGCAGCACCGGGGGAAGGAAGTCGGCCACCGTCGAGGGCGTCTGCTCTGCCCCGGCGAAGGTGACGCTGGGGTCGCTGAGTTCGAGCGCGTTGGTCGGGTCCAGACAATATCCCTCCATCGGGAGCAGATATGTCCGCAGCGTGACCGTGACCGCATTATCGACGACATCGGCGCGGTCGAGCGGAATCGCGATAGGCGCCGGCGCACCTGGTGCGACATCGACTCGGCCGATCGTCCGTCCGTCCTGGACCGCGGTGACGGTCGCGGTCCGCACATTCACCGGCAGTCGCGTAAAAGCATTCAGTGCAACGGGTTCGAGTCCTTGCGATACGGGGAAAGTCACGGTCTGCGTGCCTTGGATTCCGTAAAACGCGAGGTTGGGCCGACCACCAAGCTGGACCAGCGGCAGGGTGGACTCCGACGAGACACCGGGGTCGCCGGGCGGCTGCGCACTTGCCATCGGGGATGTCAGCAAAATAATCGGGCAGATTGCGGTGAGCAACCGCGCAAGGATTGCAGCGTGGCGCTTCATTGCTGGTGAGCGTACCGGCATATGTCGCTGCGCAAACGCTGTTATCACTGACGCGACGAAACCCCCGGCCGCCGGAGCGAACGGGGGTTTCGACGACGATCTGGTGCTACTTGGCCTTCTCGAGCACCTCGACCAGACGCCAGCGCTTGGTCGCCGACGTCGGCCGGGTCTCCATCAGCGAGACGCGGTCGCCGACACCGGCGTCCTCGTTCTCGTCATGGGCCTTGACCTTCTTGGTGGTCCGGATGATCTTGCCGTACAGGGGATGCGACTTACGGTCTTCGAGCTCGACGACGATCGTCTTCTGCATCTTGTCCGACACGACGTAGCCGATGGCGGTCTTGCGGCGACCGCGCGGCTTCTCGGTGGGCGGGGTGTACTTGGCGCCCTTCTGGGCGCCGGCGGTATCTGCCATCAGGAATCCTCACCTCCGGGTCCGGCGGCCAGACCCAACTCACGTTCACGCAGCACGGTGTAGACCCGCGCGATCTCCTGCCGGACCGTACGCAGCCGGCGGTTGTTGGCAAGCTGTCCGGTGGCCATCTGGAAGCGCAGGTTGAACAGCTCTTCCTTGGACTCGCGGAGCTTGTCGGTCAATTCTTCGTCGGTGAGCTCGCGCAGTTCGCCGGGCGTCGTCCCAACTGCCATCAGAACTGCTCCTCTCTTGTGACGATGCGTGCCTTGATCGGCAGCTTGTGGATCGCACGAGTCAGCGCCTCACGGGCGATCTTCTCGTCCGGGTAGCTGAGCTCGAACAGGACACGGCCGGGCTTGACGTTGGCGACCCACCACTCCGGCGAACCCTTACCGGAACCCATGCGGGTCTCGGCGGGCTTCTTGGTCAGCGGGCGGTCCGGGAAGATGTTGATCCACACCTTGCCGCCACGCTTGATGTGCCGGTTGATGGCGATACGCGCCGACTCGATCTGCCGGTTGGTGATGTAGGCATGGCCCAGGGCCTGGATGCCGTAGTCACCGAAGCTGACCGAGGTCCCGCCGCTGGCGATACCACGCTGCTTCGGGTGGTGCTGCTTGCGGTGCTTGACCTTGCGGGGAATCAGCATGACTAGCTCTCCGTATTCTGCGCTGCTGCGGCCTCGGTGCCCTGGGTCGCCTCGGCGACGGCGGGAGCC
This sequence comes from Mycobacterium sp. ZZG, assembly GCF_054786995.1. Classification (NCBI taxonomy): domain Bacteria; kingdom Bacillati; phylum Actinomycetota; class Actinomycetes; order Mycobacteriales; family Mycobacteriaceae; genus Mycobacterium; species Mycobacterium sp. ZZG. The sequence continues at coordinate 24,491 of NZ_JBTBFV010000018.1, read as the reverse complement.
TCGGCGGCCCGGCCGGCATCGGTGCTCGTCGCGGTCGTGCCCGACGCGCCGCTGCGGCGCGGCCGGGTGCCGGACGGACGCTCACGACGCGGACGGTCCGCGGCGGGCGCGGCGGCGGTCAGCTCACGCTTGCCACCGACGATGTCGCCCTTGTAGATCCACACCTTGACGCCGATGCGGCCGAAGGTGGTCTTGGCCTCGTAGAGGCCGTAGTCGATGTCGGCACGCAGGGTGTGCAGCGGGACGCGGCCCTCGCGGTAGAACTCCGAGCGGCTCATCTCGGCACCGCCGAGGCGGCCCGAGCACTGCACCCGGATGCCCTTCACGTTGGGCTGACGCATCGCCGACTGGATCGCCTTGCGCATCGCGCGGCGGAACGCCACACGGTTGCTCAACTGCTCGGCGACACCCTGCGCCACCAGCTGGGCCTGGCTCTCGGGGTTCTTCACCTCGAGGATGTTCAGCTGGACCTGCTTGCCGGTCAGCTTCTCCAGGTCGGCGCGGATGCGGTCGGCCTCGGTACCGCGACGGCCGATCACGATGCCCGGACGCGCGGTGTGGATGTCCACCCGGACGCGGTCGCGGGTGCGCTCGATCTCGACGTCGGCGATGCCGGCGCGCTCCAGGCCGGTCGCCAGCAGCTTGCGGATCGCGACATCTTCCTTGATGTAGTCCGCGTACTGCTTGTCGGCGTACCAGCGGGACTTCCAGCCGGTGGTGATGCCGAGCCGGAAGCCGTGCGGGTTGATTTTCTGGCCCACTACTCCGAGCCCTCCTTCGAGTTATCGGCTGCTGCGGTCTTGGAGGACGCAGCCTTGCTGGCCTGCGCACGACGCGCGCGCGCCGCCGAAGCCGAAGCTCCCTGTTTCTTCTGCGGACGGCTTTCCACGATCACCGTGATGTGGCTGGTGCGCTTGCGGATCCGGAACGCACGCCCCTGGGCGCGCGGGCGGATGCGCTTGGCGGTCGGGCCCTCATCGGCGTGGATGGTGGCGACCACCAGCGTGGTCGGGTCCAGTCCCTCGTTGTTCTGCGCGTTGGCCGCGGCGCTGGCGATCACCTTGGCGACCGGCTCGCTGGCCGACTGCGGGGCCCAGCGCAGGATGTCGAGGGCCTCCTCGACGGTCTTGCCGCGGACCAGGTCGATGACACGGCGCGCCTTGGTGGCCGAGATACGCACGAAGCGTGCCTTGGCCTGCGCAGACGGATACACGGTGCCTTGCAATGCAGTAGTCATCTCTAGCGCCTCTTGGACTTCCGGTCGTCCTTGATGTGACCCTTGAAGGTCCGGGTGGGGGCGAACTCGCCCAGCTTGTGCCCGACCATCGCCTCGGTGACGAACACCGGGACATGCTTGCGACCGTCGTGGACGGCGAAGGTGTGCCCGATGAAGTCGGGGATGATGGTGGACCGACGGGACCAGGTCTTGATGACCTGCTTGGTGTTCTTCTCGTTCTGGACGTCGACCTTCTTGAGCAGATGGTCGTCGACGAACGGGCCCTTCTTCAGGCTGCGTGGCATCGCTTTACTCCCTAGCGCTTCTTGCCGGTGCGCCGGCGACGGACGATGAGCTTGTCGCTCGCCTTCTTCGGCTTGCGGGTACGGCCCTCGGGCTTGCCCCACGGGCTCACCGGGTGGCGGCCACCGGAGGTCTTACCCTCACCACCGCCGTGCGGGTGGTCGACCGGGTTCATCACGACACCACGGACGGTCGGGCGCTTGCCCTTCCAGCGCATGCGGCCGGCCTTGCCCCAGTTGATGTTGGCCTGCTCGGCGTTGCCGACCTCGCCGACGGTGGCGCGGCAGCGCACGTCGACGCGGCGGATCTCACCGCTGGGCATACGAAGTGCGGCGTAGGTGCCTTCCTTGCCGAGCAGCTGGATCGACGCACCGGCCGAGCGGGCCAGCTTGGCGCCGCCGCCGGGACGCAGCTCCACCGCGTGGATCAGCGTGCCCGCGGGGATGTTGCGCAGCGGCAGGTTGTTGCCGGGCTTGATGTCGGCGTTGGCGCCGGACTCCACGATCGCGCCCTGCTTGAGTCCCTGCGGCGCGATGATGTAGCGCTTCTCGCCGTCCAGGTAGTGCAGCAGCGCGATGTTCGCGGTGCGGTTGGGGTCGTACTCGATGTGCGCGACCTTGGCGTTGACGCCGTCCTTGTCGTGCCGACGGAAGTCGATCACCCGGTAGGCGCGCTTGTGGCCGCCGCCCTTGTGCCGGGTGGTGATCCGGCCGTGTGCGTTACGCCCGCCCGTGCCGTGCAGCGGACGAACCAGCGACTTCTCCGGGTGATCGCGAGTGATCTCGGCGAAGTCGGAGACGCTCGAGCCGCGGCGACCGGGGGTCGTCGGCTTGTACTTGCGAATTGCCATGATTCTGTGGGTCTCCCTGCCGGCTAGGCCGGCGCTCCGAACAGGTCGATGGGCTTGCTTCCGGCCGCCAGCGTCACGATCGCGCGCTTGGTGCCCTTGCGCTGGCCGTAGCCGGTGCGGGTGCGCTTGCGCTTGCCCGGCCGGTTGGCGGTGTTCACCGAGTCGACCTTGACCTTGAAGATCTTCTCGATCGCGATCTTGATCTGGGTCTTGTTGGAGTCCGGGTGCACGATGAACGTGTAGACGTTGTCCTCGATCAGTCCGTAGGACTTCTCCGAGATCACCGGCGCCAAGATGATGTCGCGGGGATCGGTCACGGTAGCCATCAGGCCGACACCTCCTCGGTCTTGGTGTTCGCTGCGATGTACGCGTTGAGTGCCTCGACGCTGAAGATCACGTCATCGGCCTTGAGCACGTCGTAGGTGTTCAGCTGATCGGGCGAGATCACGTGCACACCAGGCAGATTCCGCACGCTCAGGACGCTGGTCTCGTCGGCGCGGCCGATCACCACGAGCACCTTGTGGTTTCCGGACGCGCGATCGGCTACAAGCGTGGCCAGGAACGACTTCGCGCTCTTGGTCGACGGGGTCTGACCCTCGACGATCTCGGTGACGGCGTGGATCCGGTCGTTGCGGGCCCGATCAGAAAGAGCCGAGCGCAAAGCCGCGCGGATCATCTTCTTCGGGGTCCGCTCGCTGTAGTCGCGCGGCTTGGGGCCGTGCACGACGCCGCCGCCGGTGAACTGCGGCGCCCGGATCGAGCCCTGGCGGGCGCGGCCGGTGCCCTTCTGGCGGTACGGCTTCTTGCCGCCGCCGGAGACCTCACCGCGGGTCTTGGTCGAATGCGTGCCCTGGCGCTTGGCGGCCAGCTGCGCGTTGACCACCTGGTGCATCAGCGCGATGTTGGGTTCCACGTCGAAAAGCTCGGCGGGCAACTCGATGTTGCCGTCCGTCTTCCCGGCGGGGGTCCTCACCTCAATGTTCAAAGTCATGCCTTCTCGCCTCGCTTGATTGCGCTGCGGACAACCACCAGACCGCCGTTGCGTCCGGGGATGGCGCCCTTGATCAACAGCACGCCGTTCTCGGCGTCAACCTTGTGCACCTTCAGGTTCTGGGTCGTCACGCGGTCGCTGCCCATCCGGCCCGACATGCGCGTGCCCTTGAACACCCGGCCCGGGGTGGCGCAGCCACCGATCGAGCCCGGCCGACGGTGCACGGCCTGGGCGCCGTGGCTGGCGCCCTGGCCACGGAAGCCGTGGCGCTTCATGGTGCCGGCGAAGCCCTTGCCCTTGCTGGTGCCGGTCACGTCCACGTAGGTGCCGTCGGCGAAGATGTCCGCCGTCAGCTCCTGGCCGACCTCGTAGGCGGCCGCTGCTTCTTCGCTGTCGAGCCGCAGCTCGGCGAGGTGGCGGCGCGGGTTCACACCGGCGGCCGCGAACTGGCCCGACACCGGCTTGTTCACCTTGCGCGGGCTGATCTCGCCGTAGGCGAGCTGCACGGCGCTGTAACCGTCACGCTCCGGGGTCCGGATGCGGGTCACGACGTTGGGCCCGGCCTTGACGACCGTCACCGGCACGACCTTGTTGTTCTCGTCGAACACCTGCGTCATGCCCAGCTTGGTGCCCAGAATGCCGCGCCGCGGTGCGGCCGAATTGCTATTGCTAGCCATTTCTCGGGAATTCCTTTACTGGATGTTGACGTCGACGCTGGCCGGCAGATCGATGCGCATCAGCGCGTCGACCGTCTTCGGCGTGGGGTCGAGGATGTCGATCAGCCGCTTGTGGGTGCGCATCTCGAAATGCTCCCGCGAGTCCTTGTACTTGTGCGGGGACCGGATGACGCAATACACGTTCTTCTCGGTCGGCAGCGGCACCGGGCCGACCACGCTGGCTCCCGTCCGGGTGACCGTCTCGACGATCTTGCGCGCAGAGGCGTCGATCGCCTCATGGTCGTAGGCCTTGAGCCTGATGCGGATCTTTTGTCCCGCCACGCTTCTCCTACCTCACTACTAACAGCCCGAAATCGGGCCTGGCTGTGCCGCCGCTGTTTACCTGTCTGTGGTTCACCGGTCCACGCGGTCGGGTGTGTCGCCCGTTCGCACACTCTTACGCGGCGGAATTCGTCGCGATCAAGGTTGATGGACCGGATACGCCCCGCGAGGGGCGCTGGTCGCATGCCCGACCAGGCGAACCTGGCCCAAGGCAACCCGAACAGTATGCCTCAGAACCGGGCCTGCTCCAAATCCCTGGTGGTCGGCTTTCCCGGGCGACCGAGCGCTATTCCAGGCTTGCCCAGAACGCGCACTGGTGCACCTCGCCGAAGTCACCCACCATACGGCTGCCGTCGGGCTGCAGCGACATGACCTGCTGCACGTCGGGACCGAGCGGCGGCCATTCCGGCTGCCCTGGGGCGCGCGGCGCTCCGGTCCTCACGAACGCCGCCCAGAAATCGATCATCTGATCACTGAGCCTGATCTGCGCCTCGTCGGGCGGTGAGGCGCCGCCGACATCGAACAGGTAGCGCAGTTCCAGCGAGTGGCTGGCCCCGACCGGGAACGGCAGCGTCCGCAGCGGCTCGGGCGCCGGCGCGTTGCGGTCGTTGAACTCGTAGAAGAAGACGTCGGCTGCCCGGCTCAGCTCCCGGGCCCAGCGCTCGTTGGGACACGCCAGGACGCCGTCGGTGACGGTCGCGGCGTAGGCCAGCGCGACGTCGGGGTAGGCGTCCAGCGGATAGCGTCCGGCGACGGCGTGCGCATCGGCACCGAAGGTGTCGGCGAGCAGACGCGGGTAGTCCTGCGGCAGGTAATCCCGGCCGTCGCGCAGGCGCTGCAGCGCGACGAACAGCGTCCACTCGTCGCGCGTCGTGCCCATCAGCACCGGCACCGGGGCCGCACGGCGTTCGCCGAACGCGTCGACCGGGTCTTCGGGTAACACGGCCGAACCGGTCACGGGCCCGCTCAACCGATCGTCGCCGATGCCGTAGTACCAGACCGGGGTGCGCAGCTTGTTACCCGCAAGCGCGCGCAGACACTCGGCGGCCGTCGCCGGATCCGCGCATCCCGCCCCGGCGGCGTACTCGATGCTGCGTTGCTCGGCGACCGGCAGCGGGAGCTGGGCCTGGCACGGTCCGCTCATGATGATCGCCGCGTCGAACAGGCCTTGCGAATCCGGTGCGACCAGGTGATCGCACACCGACATGCCGCCGGCGGACTCCCCCGCCACGGTGACCCGGCCCGGGTCACCGCCGAAGTTCGCGATGTTCTCGCGGACCCAGCGCAACGCGGCCTGCTGGTCGGCCAGTCCGTAGTTGCCGGCCCGCCCGGGCGCTGCGAGCGAGGGGTGGGCCAGGAAGCCCAGCGCTCCGAGCCGGTAGTTGACGGTGACCACGACGATGTCGCCGCGCGCGGCCAGCCGCCGCGCGTCGTAGATGCCGCCGCTGCCCGCGACGAACGAGCCGCCGTGGATCCACACCATCACCGGCCTCGGCTCATCGGTCCCGCCGGCCGGCGTCCACACGTTGAGGTTGAGGCAGTCCTCGTCGGTCTGCCTGCCGAGTTCCAGGTCGCCGGACAGGTCCTGCAGGCATCGCGGCCCGAGCGCGGTCGCGTCCCTGACGCCGTCCCACGCCACCGCAGGTCGCGGGTCCTGCCACCGCAACGGTCCGACAGGTGCTGCGGCGTAAGGGATTCCGGCGAACAGACGATGGTCCTCGGCGACGGTGCCGCGCACCGCACCCGCCGCGGTCGGCACCTGCGCGGGATCGCCGGACGGGGCCGTCACCGGGCCGGGGGCGCCCGCGTCGCCTCGGCCGCATGCGACCAGCAGCGCGAGCAGAGCCAGCACGGCGAGCCGTCGAGTGGGCACGAGTAACGAGCGTAGCCGCGATCTCCGGCGGGCTGCTCCGGCGATCCGGAATTCACTGCGCCGATTCCTCCGGTGTGGTGGCGCCGATCACATAGACTGTGCTTGACACCTGTCAAGCACAGTTTGTGAGGAGCCCCGTGAGCACACCGACGATGGACCGGGAGTCGCTGGAAGCGGCGAAGGTACTGGCGGACCCGACGGCCTACGCAGACGACGAGCGGCTGCACGCCGCACTGTCGCATCTGCGCGCCAACCACCCCGTCGCCTACGTCGAGCACGGCCCGTACCGGCCGTTCTGGGCGATCACCAAGCACGCGGACATCATGGCGATCGAGCGCGCCAACGACCTGTTCCTGTCGGAGCCGCGCCCGCTGCTGGTCACCGCCGAGGCCGACGACCTGGCCAAGGCCCAGCAGGAGATGGGGGTCGGCCTGCGCACGCTGATCCACATGGACGACCCACACCACCGCAAGGTGCGTACCATCGGCGCAGACTGGTTCCGCCCGAAAGCCATGCGGGACTTGAAGGTTCGCGTTGACGAGCTCGCCAAACGCTATGTCGACAAGATGCGCGACATCGGCCCGGAGTGCGATTTCGTCACCGAGATCGCGGTCAACTTCCCGCTGTATGTGATCCTGTCGCTGCTCGGTCTGCCCGAAGACGACTTCGGCCGGATGCACATGCTGACCCAGGAGATGTTCGGCGGCGACGACGACGAGTACAAGCGCGGCACCACCCCAGAGGAACAGATGGCCGTGCTGACCGACTTCTTCAACTACTTCGCGGCCCTGACGGCCTCGCGGCGGGAGAACCCGACCGAGGATCTGGCCTCGGCGATCGCCAACGGACTCGTCGACGGCGAACCGATGTCGGACATGGACACGCTGTCCTACTACGTCATCGTCGCCAGCGCCGGCCACGACACCACCAAGGACGCGATCTCGGGAGGCCTGCTCGCGCTGATCGAGAACCCGGGCGAATTGGCCCGTCTACAAGGCGATCTCAGCCTGATGCCGACCGCCGTCGAGGAGATGATCCGCTGGTCCACCCCGGTCAAGGAGTTCATGCGCACCGCCGCCGAGGACACCACGGTGCGCGGTGTGCCGATCGCCAAGGGCGAGTCGGTGTATCTGGCGTACGTGTCGGCGAATCGCGACGAAGAGGTTTTCACCGACCCGTTCCGGTTCGACGTGGGCCGAGATCCCAACAAACACTTGGCCTTCGGCTACGGCGTGCACTTCTGTCTCGGCGCGGCGCTGGCCAGGATGGAGATGAACAGCCTGTTCAGCGAGCTGCTGCCGCGGCTGGAGTCGATCGAGCTCGCCGGCCGGCCCGAGTTGTCGGCGACGACGTTCGTCGGCGGGCTCAAGCACCTGCCGGTCCGGTACTCGTTGCGCTGAGCGCGGCGGTCGCCAGGAAGCCGTCGACGGCGGCGATGGCGACGGTGCGGTAGTCGAAGTCGACCAAGGTGCTGATCCGGCCGAACGCCAAGGGACCGATCAGCAGCGCGAACGCCGTCGCGCGATCGACAGATCCCAGCGCCGCCGCCGCGTCCGGGCTGTCGAACACCGCGTCGAACGGCGCGGAGTACTGCTCGGCGATGCGTTCCCGCAGTGACCGCACCCCGTCTCCGCCGCCGGCGCTGGGCACCACGCTGATGTCGGGCCCCAGTGACAGCCACGCCATCGCGGTCAGCGTGGTCGGCGCCTCGGCGATCGAGTCGGCCCACCCCGCCACGATCGCGATCAGACGGTCCCGCAGGCTGCCCTCGGCCGGCGGCATCGGCGGCGGCGGGATCAGACCCGTGAACGCCGCCGCCACCAGATCGTTGCCGCTCGGGAAGTGGCGGTAGAGGGTAGCCCGCGCGACGTTGGCCTTGCGGGTGACGGCGTCGATGGTCACCGCGCTCGGTCCGCCGGCCCGCAGCAGTGCTGTCGCCGCCTCGAGCAGCCGGGCCTTCGATCGCGCCGGCCTCGGGTCACCACTTACCGCGGTCATGTTTCCTGCACCTCCACTGAGGGAACGAGACTACTGGTCTTGCTACGAGACTGATAGTCTCGATTCCACGCTTTTGAGACTGTCGGTCTCGAACCCTGCTGAAGAGAGACGACATGGTCGACACCCTTCCTCGCTCTGACCAGGATATGGATGCCGAGGTCGCCGCGCTGTCACGGCGGGCGCGAATCTGGCTGCTCATCGTCGCGAGCGTCGACGTCGTCATGGTCATCGCGTCGATGGTGGCGCTCAACGCCGCGCTTCCCGACATCGCGGTGCAGACCTCGGCGACCCAGACGCAGCTGACGTGGGTCGTCGACGGCTACACCCTCGCACTGGCATGTCTGCTGCTGCCCGCCGGCGCGATCGGTGACCGGTACGGCCGGCGCGGCGCATTACTGGTCGGACTGGCGATCTTCGCCCTCGCCTCGGCGGCGCCGGTGTTCTTCGACAGTCCGACTCAGATCATCGCCTCCCGGGCCGTCGCAGGTGTCGGTGCGGCGCTGATCATGCCGGCCACGCTCTCGCTGCTGACGGCGGCATTCCCGAAGTCTGAGCGCAACAAGGCCGTCGGCATCTGGGCCGGCGCCGCAGGGTCGGCGGCAATAGTCGGCTTCCTCGGCACAGGCGTTCTGCTGCACTACTTTTCGTGGCAGTCGATCTTCTACGCCTTCGCCGGCGGCGCACTGCTGATGTTTATGTTGACCTGCACCATCGGCTCGTCACGCGACCAGACCGCAGCCCCGATCGACTGGCTCGGCGGGGCGTTGGTCGGCATAGCGATCGCGGTGTTCGTGCTCGGCGTGGTCGAGGCACCCGTGCGCGGATGGACCGATCCCGTGGTCCTCGGGTGCATGGCCGGCGGCGTGGCACTGGCCGTGTTGTTCGCCGTCGTGCAGCTGCGCCGGACCCACCCGCTGCTCGACGTGCGACTGTTCCGACGACCGGATTTCGCGACCGGCGCGGTGGGGATCACATTCCTGTTCCTCGCAAACTTCGGGTTCTTCTTCGTCGAGATGCAGTTCATGCAGCTGGTCATGGGATACACAGCCCTGCAAACCGCATTCGCGTTGTCGCCGTTGGCTGTTCCGATTCTGATCTTCAGCGCCTGCCTGCACCTCTACCTTCCCAGGGTGGGGCTACGCTTCGCCGTCAGCGTCGGCCTGCTGCTGATCGCGGTCGGGTTGTTCATGATGCGGTACCTCGATGCGGACTCCACCTTCATCGACCTGATGTGGCCCATGCTGATCGCCGCATCGGGCATCGGATTGTGCACGGCGCCGACCACGTCGGCGATCATGAACGCGGTACCCGACGAGAAGCAGGGTGTCGCGTCGGCGGTCAACGACGCGACCCGCGAGGTCGGTGCGGCGCTCGGTATCGCCGTCGCAGGCTCGATTCTGGCTGCCGTCTACCACAGCTCCCTTGCGCCGAAGCTGACCGCGTTCCCGCAGCAGGTGCGGGACACCGCGACGGACTCGCTGGCCTACGCCCTGTCGATCTCCGATCAGCTCGGGCCGCAGGGTGACCATCTCGCCGGACTTGCCCAGAGCGCGTTCATGCACGCCGCGGACCAGGCACTTCTGGTGCTGGCTGGGGCCGTCCTTGCCGGATCTCTGTTCATAGCGGTGTGGGCGCCGGGACGCGACGGGCAACAGTGGGCGGCCCTGCGGCGGCGCCGGTCAGCGCCTGGCGAGGATGCTCCTTAATCTGCGCTGACGAACTCGGCGGCGCGGTGGCCCGCCATCACGATCGTCGCGTGCGGTCCCCGGCTGGGAATGTCCGGCAGGATCGATCCGTCGACCACCCACAAATTCGACACGCCGTACACCTGGCAGCGCTCGTCCACGACGGCGCCCATCTTGGCGGTGCCGCACAGGTGCTGCGACGTCGCCCAGGATGCGTCGGATCGGATTGTCGGGTCGGCGATTTCGTGTGCCAGCCGAGTGCCCTCGCGCAGCAGTTCGACATCGGCGGGTTCGCTGTCGTAGCGGTGCTCGATGACCGGAGCGGCCTCGGGATCGGCCGAGGTGATCCTCACCCGGCCCCGGGAGCGTGGCCGCATCAGCGTGACACCCAGATGCGGCTGATCGGTCGGGTCGTGGCGGCGGCCGGTCATCATGGCGCCGAATCCCGCGGTGTAGGGCCGGATCTCGATGCCCTCCCCGGTCGTCAGCACCGCCTCCAGCGGCGGCACACCGTGGGTGGGCGGCCAGGTCACCGGCAGCACCCACTCTGGGTGGTCGATGGTGTCGACGCCGACGGGAAGGTCGATCTCGACGTCGACGCCTGCCGCCCTCAGGTCCCGCTGCGGGCCGACGCCGGACACCATCAGCAGCTGGGCCGAGGCGATGGCGCCGGCGCACAGCACGATCCGGTCCGCGGTCAGAGTCACCGCCCCATCGGGCCCTGAACAGTCCACCCCGACCACCCGCCCCGCCGAGAACCGCAGCCGTCGCACCCGGGTGTCGGTCAGCAGCTCGAGGTTGGCACGCTGCAGCGCCGGCTGCAGGAACGCTCCTCCGGGGCCGACCCGGGTGCCGCCGTTGATGTTCAGCGGCACCGCCCCGACTCCCGGCGGCACCGGCTCGCCGGGGGCCGATGCGTTCAGGTCCTCGATCCACGCGAATCCCGCCGAACGGCACGATTCCACGAATTTCGCTGTGCAACCATCGAATTCGGCGACCCTGCGCACGGCGATCGGCCCGGACGAACCGTGCAGCGGGCCGTCGAAATCCAGGTCGGTCTCGATCGCGACGAAGTGCGGGAGCACGTCGCGCCAGGACCAGCCGTCGAGTCCCCACCCGTCCACGTCATCCGGCAGGGCCCGGCAGAAGTACCCTCCGTTGACCGCGCCGGAGCCGCCGACCACCGCTCCGCGCATGATGTGCGCGTGCCGTTCGGGGTGGTCGGTGAGCACGGTCCGGTAGCGCCGGACCACCGAGCTGGCCACCCCGATCGGCAGCCGGAGACCGTCGGTGATCTGGCTGCCCACCCTGGGGTCGAACGGTCCGGGGCCGGCCTCCACCACCGTGACCTGGCAGCTGTCGTCGGCGGAAAGACGTTCGGCGAGCACCGATCCGGCACTCCCGGCGCCGATGATCAGGAATCGCACTAGGTTCGGATCTGCGGTTTCAGGGCGCCGGCGTGACGCTCGCGGATGACACCGGTCCACAGGCCCAGCCCGTAGGCGATGTCGTCGAGCCGCTTGAGCAGCAGGTAGGTCACCGGCCCCACCCGCTTGGTGTCGTCGTCGGCGTGGCCGTGGCGGGAGGCCCAGTCGAACACGCCGTCGAGCACCGCGGCGACGACCACCACCCGGCGGCAGCGCCGCGACAGCACCGCGGCGACCAGTGCGATCGGCCAGTAGTGCCGGCAGATCGCCGACGCGAGCTGCAGCGCCGCCGACCACAGCCCCTGCGCGGCCACCACCGCCACCTCCATCGGCTCGGTCTGCACGCTCGCCAGCGACTTCGCGATCCGGCGGCCGGTGACCGCGGCGACCACGATCGAGGCCAGGTAGCCGATCCCGGACCCGAGCGCGACGAGCATCCACACCACCAGCGTCCAGCCTGAGATCACCAGCGGTGCGGTCTTGCCGGGATGACGGATAGTCAGCGGAGCGGCAGAAGAACCGTAGAAAGACTTGCGGGCGAACCACTTTCGTAGCTCAGTCCGGTGATCGTGGGCCACCATCGCGATCGGCTCGTAGCGCAGGCGGGCACCGGCCTCGTTGAGGCGCCAACACAGGTCGACGTCCTCTCCGGAAACCAGTGATTCGTCGAATCCTCCGACCTCCAGCAGCGCGCTGCGCCGGCAGATGATCGCGGCGCTGGGCACATAGGACACCGTGCCGAAGGGGACGACCGGGGCCTCGCGCAACCCGAGATCCAGTGACGAGCGCACCGCCTCGTAGCGGGCCACCACGCTGTCGGACTGGTTGAGCGCCACGATCCGCGGCGCCACCAGGGCCACGGCCGGGTCGCAGAAATGCCCGAGCAGCGCCTCCAGCCAGCCCTTGCGCGGGACCACGTCGGAGTCGAGGAATGCGACGAGATCGGTGGTGCACATCGCCAGCCCGGCATTGCGGGCCGCCGCGGGACCCTTGCTCCTGTCGTGGCGCAGCACCCGGACTTCGCAGCGCATGTCCGCGAAGTCGGATTCGGCCACGGGCACCGCCGAACCGTCGTCGACGATCACCACGCGCACCCCGCGCAGCGCCGCGACCAGCCTGATGAGCCCAGAAGCATTGTCACGCACCGGGATCACGACGGTGACGTCGCGGTGCGAAGGTCCGCTGAGCGGCCGCGGATGCGCGACGGTGGCGTCGAGCAGCGTGCGGGCGAGCTGGGCGCTGACCGCGTCGTGCACTTCCAGCCTGCCCCCGGTGAGCATGGTCTGGGCGGCCGGCGCGAGCCGCAGCAGGCGAGTCGGCGAACCACCGAGCAGGGCGGCGCCCTCACCGAGCACCCGCACCCGCCGGTCCACCTGGACGGCGAAACCGTCCGGAAGCCGAGGCCCCGTCATGTCAGCATCCCCTCGCGGTCAGGCGCCCATCGACGGACCCGAACCGCACACGCATCGACCATTTCGGCAAAGATCCTCCTCCCCTCCTCCGCGGTCGCCGTGGTGGGGTCCCCCAAGATCCCCAGCGAACTCACAGCGGCCACTCCCCCACGGAGCATCTCAGGCATCAGCTCCGACAGCGGCGCCCGATTACCGGGCACCAGTTCATCCTGCCTGACGGCTTCCGGTGAGATATGTAGCAATACGGATGTTTCGGTGTGCCCGGCATGCGCGTCGGCGTTCCTCGACGTGCAGGACGACCAGACCACGTCCCGTCCCTCGTACCGCAGCAGGCTCACCGCACGGCGCAGCGCCTCGACGTTCCCGCCGTGCCCGTTGACGAACACCACCCGCGGCGCCCAACGGCACGCGGAGCGGGCGAATTCGGTGAGCAGTTCCGCCAGTACCGGTGTGCCAATCGAGACGGTTCCGGCGAATCCTTCGTGCTCACCGCTGGCGCCGTAACCGACGGCCGGCGCGACGATCCACTGCGCCCGCTGCCCCCGGTTCTCGTCCCGCAGCCTGGTCACCAGCGCGTCGGCGACCGCTGTCGCGATCCGGGTGTCGGTGTCGAGCGGCAGATGGGGTCCGTGCTGCTCGGTCGAGCCGACCGGAACGATCAATGCGGGCGTCTGCTCGGTCAGTGTGTGGTGCAGCTGCCTCGACGTTGAGTTCCCGAGCTCACGGGGGAAGACCACGCGACGATGGTAGGCCGAATTCACCTGGCGTGCGCCGAATGTTGGTGCATGCGAAGCAACTTATTTCCCGAACTGCGCGAGGGGCCGGACGGGCAGCCCCGTCAGCCCCCTGCGCCCCGTCCGTATCAGGCGCCGAGCGTCCTGGTGAACCCGTCCGGAACCAGGATGTCCTCCCGGGTCAGCTCGTGGATCGAGGACTTGCCCAACCCCATCAGCGCCGAGTCGATGCCGCCGCGCAGAATGTCGAGCACGTTCTCCACACCCGCCTGCCCGTTGGCCGCCAGACCCCACAGGTAGGCGCGGCCGATCATGACCGCCCGGGCTCCCAGAGCAACGGCCTTGACGACGTCGCTGCCACGCCGGATCCCGCCGTCCAGCAAAACTTCGACCTGATCGCCGACGGCGTCGGCGATGGCCGGCAGGCAGCGGATCGCAGCCGGTGTGCCGTCGATGTTGTTGCCGCCGTGGTTGGACACCGTGATCGCCGAAACCCCAGCGTCCACAGCGCGTTTGGCGTCGTCGACGCGGACGGTGCCCTTGAGCAGGAACGGGCCGCCCCACTGCTCGCGCAGCCAGGCCACATCCTCCCAGGTCGGCGGCGGCGTGCCCATCCACTGTCCGTAGGCCTCGAAGAACGTCGGACCGGGTTCGCCGCGGCGGCCCTGGTTGGGCACCCGCAGGTCGGGCGGCCGCAGATGCTTGGCGAAGCTGAGGAACCAGCGCGGCTTGGTGATGACCTCGGGCGACATCCGGATCATGGTCTTGAGATCCATCTGCTCCGGGATCGTCGGGCTGCCCCAGTCCCGGCCGTGCGCGAAGCTCCAATCGGTGGTCAGGATCAGGCCTTTGGCGCCCGCCGCCCTGGCCCGCTCCATGCGCGCCAGGATGTCGTCGCGGCTGCCCAGCCAGTAGATCTGGAAGAAGATCTTGTCGTTGACCGCGGTGACCTCCTCCATGGGCTTGCTCGCGAACGAGGACAGGCCCATCGCGGTGCCCCGCGCCGCGGCCGCGCGCGCCACCGCCACCTCGCCGTCTGGGTCGATGGCCTGGACGCCGGTCGGCGAGATGATGACCGGCAGCGAGATGTCCTGTCCCATGACGGTTGTCGCCATCTCACGCTTCTCGGTCGCACCGATGACGTGCGGCGCGAAGCCGAGTTCGGAGAAGGATTCGACGTTGTCGGAGACGGTCACGCCCTTTTCGCTGGCCGAGATCAGCGACGAGTACGCGGACTTCGGCAGCCGCTTCTTCGCGCGCTGCTGGGCGATGGCGACGGTTTCGAACCAGGTGTCACGTGCCATGGGGGTCTATACCGGGCTTTCGTTGCAGAATTTCTTGGGAGGAGCGCTCAGCAGGGTGAGCGGGATGGGGCCCTTCGGCGTGCGGCCGCCCGAGCGGGAATGGTCCACGCTGGACTTGGGCTTGTCGCGTTCGAGCGCCAGGGCGGGCTCGCCGTAGCCCTGCACGCACTCCGGGTCCGGCCCGTCCATCGGCAGGCCGGTGAAGAACTTCGCGGCCATGCAGCCACCGCGGCACGCGTCGTAGTGCCCGCACCCGCTGCAGGCGCCGGCCGACTGCGGCTCACGCAGCTCCCGGAACAGCTCGGAGTTCTGCCACACGTCTTGGAAACCGTTGCTGGTCAGGATGTTTCCGGCGAGGAACTTGTCGTGGATGGCGAACGGGCAGGCGTAGACGTCACCGACCGGATCGATGAGGCACACGACGCGGCCGGCACCGCACAGGTTCAGGCCGGCCAGCGCGCCGGGCTCGCCGAGGCCGGACAGGTGGAAGAAAGAGTCGCCGGTGAGCACCCGCTCGCCGTGGGCGACCAGCCAGTCGTAGAGCTGGACCTGCTGAGCCGCGGTCGGGTGCAGTTCGTCCCAGACGTCGGCGCCGCGGCCCGACGGGCGCAGCCGCGTGATGCGCAGGGTGGCGCCGTAGGTGTCGGCGAGAGCCTTGAAGTCGTCGAGCTGGTCGATGTTGTGGCGGGTCACCACAACGGAGATCTTGGCGTCTTTGAAGCCGGCCTCTTTGAGGTTCTCCAGCGCGCGTACGGCCATCGCGAACGAGCCGGGACCGCGCACCGCGTCGTTGACCTCGGCGGTCGCGCCGTCGAGTGAGATCTGAACATCGACGTAGTCGCTGGCGGCCAGTTTCGCGGCTACCTCCGGGGTGATCCGGACGCCGTTGGTGGAGAACTTCACGCCCACGTGGTGTTCGGTCGCGTAGTCGACGAGCTCCCAGAAGTCGCTGCGCACAGTGGGTTCACCGCCGCCGATGTTGACGTAGAACACCTGCATGCGCTCGAGCTCGTCGATGATGTCCTTGCACTGCTGGGTGGACAGCTCGCGTGGGTCGCGTTTGCCCGACGAGGACAGGCAGTGCACACACGACAGGTTGCACGCGTAGGTGAGCTCCCACGTCAGGCAGATGGGCGCGTCCAAGCCGCGCTCGAACTGGTCAACCAGCCGGGGCACCGGGGCGGCGAGTGTCATGGGGTCTCTCCTGGGTCGGCGATGAGCATCTGCGACTGGACGAGCACACCCAGCGCATGGAAGTAGGGCGCCTGGGCGTCGTCGTCGATTCCGGCGGCGCGGCAGGCAGAACGAGCGTCGGGGTGATCAGAAAGCGAATTGATCACCTCGACGATCGTCCGGTTCTTCAGAAACGACAGCTTGCGGGTTCCGAAGTGGTAGAGCAGTGCGCCGAACGGCTCCGGCCGCACCGCCACCTGCGGATGCAACCGCCAGTGCCGGTCGGCATCAAAGGTCGGCGCAGTCATGCTCAGTAGACCCCGCACATCCCGTCGATCGAGACCTCTTCCACCAGGCTCTCGGTCACCAGCTCCTCGGCCTGAGCGTGCTGATTCTGATCCATTGATCTGGCCTTTCTACTGACTGGACCCCGGGTAGGGTCTCGACTTTGTGATGTAGGTCGCTAACAATATGGCATCGGGTGCCGGAACGGAAGAGGAATTCGCGATGACCGCCGCCAAGCCGCGCGTGGGCCGCCGCCGGTCCACGAGTTTCGAGCACATCAGCGACGTCGCGATCGACTTGTTCATGACCCGCGGCTTCGACGACGTCAGCGTCGATGACGTCGCGGCGGCCGCCGGGATCGCCCGGCGCACCCTGTTCCGCTATTACCCGTCCAAGAGCGCGCTGCCGTGGGGCGATTTCGACGCCCACCTCGAACGCATGCGGGAGCTGCTCGACGAACTCGACCCGAGCGTGCCGATCCGCGACGCACTACGCACCGCGCTGCTGGCCTTCAACGACTTCGACGACACCGACCGACACCGGCAGCGGATGCGACTGATTTTGGAAACCGAAGCGCTACAGGCATATTCGATGACGATGTATGCGGGTTGGCGCGCCGTGGTCGCGGCGTTCGTGGCAGGACGGCGGGGAGTGGACCCGGCCGAGCTGATGCCGCAGACGGTGGCGTGGACGATGCTGGCCGTGTCGCTGTCAGCCTACGAATACTGGCTGGCCGACGAATCGGTGTCACTGGCCGCCGCGTTGGGCGACGCGTTCGACATGCTCGCCTCGGGTCTTGCCGGTCTGGAAACTGGGGTGTCGGAGTTCGGCGCCTGACGGCGACGGTAGGGATGTGAGCGCCCAACCGGATGGCGAGCACGCTCCGCGGGCAATGCTCGCGCTGTACGACGAGGCCCTACCCGCCGTATACGGGTACTTCGTCAGGCGCTGCGGTGACCGCGGGACGGCCGAGGACCTGACGTCGGAGACCTTTCTGGCGGCGATGGATGCTGCCAGGAAACCGTCCCCGCCGAACCTGACCGTGCCCTGGCTGATCGGAGTGGCCCGCCACAAGCTGGCGGACCACTACCGGCGGCGCCACGATCGGTTCTCGGTGCCGGTGGCCGAGCTGCCCGAACCCGCCGATCCCCACGACACATGGGATGGGCACGTGGACCGCATCGTCGCCGAGCAGGTACTGGCCCGGCTGCCCGAACAGCACCGCACCGTGCTCGCGCTGCGCTACATGGACGACTGCTCGGTGCCCGAGTGCGCCGAGCTGATCGGGCGCACGGTCCATGCCACTGAGGCGTTGCTGGTGCGGGCGCGGCGGGCGTTCCGGGCCGAGTACCCACGACTGGAAGGAGGACTGCCGTGACCGGACACGATCCGCTCGACGTACTTCGCGGCGGCGACCTCCCCGTGACGCCGGATCCCGAGTTCGCGCAGCGACTGCGTGCCAGGCTGGAGTCGGCGGCGAATCTCTTTGCACAGCAGCCTGATCGAACCCAAGGAGTGACCATGAGCGGAACAGACGCTGCACTTGCCGAGCTTTCGCGGCCCGCGCCGGTCTTGACGAGCGCCGCGGTCCCCTACCTGACCGTCGCCGACGCCCGCGCCGCGATCCGCTGGTACGGCGACGTCTTCGGCGCCGTGCTGGTCGGCGACCCGGTGGAGATGGACGACGGCCGGGTCGGCCATGCCGAGCTGGCTCTGTCCGGCGGCGTGCTGTACCTGGCCGACGAGTATCCCGAGATCGGACTGAAAGCGCCCTCGTCTGAGTCTGTCTCGGTGAGTCTGATGCTTCCCGTCAGCGACACCGACGAGACGCTGGACCGCGCCAGGATCAGCGGCGCGCGCATTCAGCGTGAACCCTACGAGGCCCACGGGGGACGCAACGCCGCCCTCTTCGACCCGTTCGGACACCGCTGGATGCTTACGGGGCCGGCGACAGGCGCCGCGCTGCCGATCCAGCACGGCGACGTCGGTTATGTGTCGGTGTGGACGCCGGATGCGCGCCGGGCAGCGGAGTTCTACGGCCATGTGCTGGGGTGGGTCGTCGAATCCGCGACGCAGACCGTCACCAACGTCGGGCAGCGGATCGGGCTCGCGTCCGCCCCAGAGCAGCACACACTGTTCTGCTGCTATGCCGTGACCGATCTCCACGGTGCCCGCGACAGCATCGTGGCCGCCGGTGGGACCGTCGGCGAGGTTGAGGGATTCCCGTTCGGTGATCTGTTGCGCGCGAGGGACTCCCAGGGAGTCGAGTTCGGCGTATATGTGCCGGAGCGGACGGAACCGAGGCCGTTGCTGAACGGCGGGGGCCAGGGCGAGCTGTCGTACATCACCTATCAGGTGCCGGATTCGACTGTCTTCAAGGCGTTCTACGGCAGGCTGCTGTTCTGGACGTACGAGCCGGGCCGAATCGACGACGGCTGGGCCGTCGTGGGCGCCCATCCGATGTCGGGCGCCGCGGGCGGCAACGCGCCGGCAGTCACCGTGCCGATGTGGACGGTGGACGACATCGACGCAGCGGTGTCTCGCGTGCGGGAAGCCGGCGGCACCGTGATCGAGGAGCCCTCGGAGCAGTCATACGGCAAGTCCGCGCTGTGCGCCGACGACCAGGGCACGCGCTTCTATCTCGGGGAGCTCTAGAACGGTGGTGGATCGTCGCCGTAATCGGGTGGATGCTGCGCCTTTCGGGGTTGCTGCTCGATGACTCGTTGCGCGGCGTTGTATTCACGCTCGGCTTTGATGTGGGCAGCCCTGTCCGCGGCTCGGGTGCGTTGCCGTTTGGGCATCTGGACATCGCGACCCGACCCCGGTGGTGGCTGGGTCATCGGCGGCAGTTCCGCGGTCGTCGTGTTCCACGTCGGGAAGAACAACCGACTGCCGGGTGTCGTCGTGTAGGTCTGCCCGGCCGGAGTGGTCCAGATGACGGTGCCATCGGGTAGTTGTTTGTCCCGCCAGCCGTCGGGACCGCCCCAGAATGTCTTCATCAAGTGGTGAGTTCGGCACTTGCAGTGCATGTTCGACGCGTGAGTGGGCCCGTACGGGTATGGCACGACGTGGTCGATGTCGCAGCGTTCGGCGGGAACATCGCATCCTGGGAAGCGGCAGAACAGGTCGCGGGCACGTATGAATGCGGCCAGCTTCGCCGAGGGCTGGTAGTGCGGTTCGGGATCAGGGCCGGGCAGCCACAACGGCTTGATCAAGGCTCCCGAGCGGATGGCTTCAGCCAACGCCGCGGTCGGCAGAACCTGAGCCCCCGGAAGCAGCGCGACCCCGGAATTCTTTGCGCAGGAATCGGTCTCGGCCTCGGGGGCAATCACCTGCTGAGCGGCGTCGACCGCAGCCTCGTCGGCGATCACGTGAATCACGACGTTCGATTTAGCCGGACCACTCGCGGTGCACGCCGAAGACCCGCACCGGCACGGCAGATGATCTTCGCCTCGACCGATCGCGCCCATTGCATCCGATCGCCGCTCGCCCATCGGCCGCGGATCCGCGTCACACAGACCCTTGACGAGCCTGGCGATCCGCGCCTTGTACGCCGCGGCGTCGGGAGGCAGGATCAACCCCCAGATCGAGGTGACCTCGTTGGGATCGTCATGACCCCCGATATGCACATCCCGCTTCTTGAGAACGTCCTTCGCACGGCGTACCGCGTCGCGGTCGTGGCGCTCGATCTCGGCGTTGATCGCCTTGACCAGTTTATCGTCGGACAGCGGCCCCCATTTCTCGGCCTTGCCTGCCAGCGCCGCATCGACGACAGCGATGAATTCGTCGGTGACCAGGTGCGTGCGCCAGGTGATCTCGGAGATCAACCGGGCACTCAGACGGCCCTGCTCGTACAAGGCCGCAACCCTGGGCAGTCGGTGGCGCAGCGCCGTCGCAATGCACATCTGGGCCGAGGCGCGCTGCTGGCTGACCGACAGTGCGGCGCCGACGTGGCACGCGGCGTTCTTCCACGGATCGAAGGCCCACATGCCTCGTTCGTCGTCATCCTCGACCGTCAGATCCACCAGTTCGGCGATCGCGGCCAACTTGCGCGCAGCAGCCTGGGCTTCCTCGCGCGCAGCCTGCTCGATCGCAGCGATCAAGGCCGGCTCATCCAGCCCCGCATGCATTCTTCCGAACATGTGTTCGATACTACCGGGCCGCGGGGACATATCCGCCGCCTCTTCACAACCCTCGCCGAGATTGCATCCACGGCGGCAATATCACGGAAATCACCGCACCAGAAGCAATCTCGGCGTGAAACCTAGCCGAGCAGTTCCGAAATCGGCGCGCCCGCGGCGATCTTGGCCCGCACCTTCATCACCTTGCCCGGGAACCCACCTCCGACCACGCCGACCACGATGCCATCGCGCTCGTAGTAGGCCAGGAACTTGCGTCCGTCGTCCTCGACGATGTGCACGGTGTCGGTGGCCTCGGGCTCACCGAGGGCCTGGATCTTCACGTCGTACTGGTCGCTCCAGAAGTACGGCACCGAGACCGCGGCCGGTGGTTCCTGACCGAGCATCGTCGGCACCAGCACCCGCGCCTGGTCGGCGACGTTGCTCCAATGCTCAACGCGCACTTGACCGCCGACGGTATCCCGCCACGAGGCGACGTCGCCGATGGCCCACACGTGCGGCGCGCTCGCGCGTCCGGCCTCGTCGCAGACCACACCGTTGTCGACCTCGATTCCGCTGCCGGCGAGCCAGTCCGTCGAAGGATGTGAACCGATCCCGACGATGACGATGTCGGCGTCGAGCTCCGAGCCGTCGCTCAGCGTGACCTTGCGGACGCGGTCGTCCCCGCTCACGCCCGAGACGCCGACACCGCAACGGACGTCGACCCCCTCGGCCCGGTGCAACCTCGTGACCAGCTCGCCGATCTGCTGTCCCAGCACCGATGCCAGCGGCGCGGGCTGCGGCTCCACGAGCACCACGTCGACGCCCATCTTGCGCAGACTGGCAGCGACCTCGCAGCCGATGAACCCGGCGCCCACCACGACCGCATGCCGCGCCGTCCCGGCCGCCTGCCGGAGTGCGAGGCTCTCGTCGAAGTTGCGCAGCACGTGGATGCCCGGCAGGTCCGGAAAGGACGGAATACGCTTTGGCACAAGCCCGGTCGCGATGACGAGCTCGTCGTAGCCGAGCTGCGTGCCGTCGCCCAGGGTGACGGTCTGCGCGGCGGTGTCGACCGACTTCGCGCCGTTGCCAAGCAGCACGGTGATGTTGTTCTCGGCGTAGAACTCTGCCGGCTTCAACGTCACGTCGTCGGTCTCGGCGCGCAGAACCTCTTTGGACAGCGGCGGCCGGTCATACGGCAGATGGTCCTCGTCGCTGACGATCGTGACGGCTCCCGCGTACTCCGACCGGCGCAGCTGCTCGGCGGTGCGCGCGGCGGCCAACCCACCGCCGACGATGACAACGCCCCCGGCGACCTCAGATGTGCTCACGAGGGCTTTGTACACGATGCCGCAAGGGCGATGTGCGCCACCCCACAGCCACCCGCTCAGCGCGGGGCGCGCTCGATCAGGTTGGAGAGCACCACGATGCTCTCACTGCGCTCGATGTCGGCGCTGGCCCGGATGCGTTCCAGCGCCTCCTCCAGGTGGCGCATGTCGCGCGCGAGCACATGCAGGATCGCGTCGGAGGTGCCCGTCACCGTCGCGGCGCTGACCACCTCCGGGATGTCCTTCCAGGCCGCACGCAGCTGCGTGGGCGCGATCGTGCCGTGACAGAACACCTGGACGTAGGCCTCCGTGGTCCAGCCGAGCGCGCTGCGGTCGATCACCGTCGTGAATCCCTTGATGACACCGGCGTCCACCATGCGGTCCACCCGGCGCTTGACCGCCGGCGCAGACAGGTTCACCTGCTGTCCGATGTCGGCGAACGTCGCTCGCGCGTTGTCGGCCAGCTCGGCCAGGATGCGCTCGTCTGTCTCATCGAGACGGTCCATCACCACTCCCACGCAACAAAGCCCCACAGAACAGCACCCAGCACAACAGATCTGCGGTAGACACGCAAGATTCGTCGATTGATTGCGTCAACTACCCTCCATATCGTTGATTCGTGATGACTGACCTCGCCGGCGCCCCGGATACCGCGCAGACCGTTGAACGCACCGCGCGGCCGCGCCGCTATGTCATGACCGCGCCCCTGTACTTCGCCGTGGAGTACGAAATCAACCCGTGGATGGACGCGTCGGCACCCGTTGATCCGGAGCGCGCGCTGTCTCAGTGGGAGGCGCTGCGCAACACGTATCTCGACCTCGGCCACACCGTCGATCTCGTGGAACCGCTGCCGGGGTTGCCGGACATGGTCTACGCGGCCAACGGTGGCACGGTCATCAACGGCGCAGCCGTGGTCGCCCGGTTCGCGCACCCCGAACGCGCCGGCGAGGCGGTCGCCTACGCGGAATGGATGTCACGCAACGGCTACGTTCCCGCGCGAACCCGGCACGTCAACGAGGGGCAGGGCGACTTCCTGACCGTCGGCTCCAACCTCCTTGCCGGTCACGGGTTCCGCACCGACCGGCGGGCGCACGCGGAGGTCGGCGCACACGTCGGCATGCCGGTCATCAGCCTGGAGCTCGTCGACCCGCGTTTCTACCACCTCGACACCGCGCTGGCCGTGCTCGACGACGCCACTGTCGCCTACTACCCGCCGGCGTTCGCGCCGGCCGCCCGCGCGGCACTGGCCGACCTGTTCCCCGACGCCATCGAGGTCGCCAGCGCCGATGCCTACGTACTGGGCCTCAACGTCGTCTCCGACGGTCTCAACGTGGTGTTGCCCTCGGCTGCAACGGGTTTCGCCCAGCAGCTGCATCAGGCCGGCTTCCGGCCGGTGCCCGTCGACCTGTCCGAGCTGCTGAAGGGAGGCGGCTCGGTGAAATGTTGCACGCTGGAGGTACACCCATGACGGCCATGATTTCGCGCACCGCTTCCACCGTCGACCTCGACAGCCGTCACGTCGCGCACAACTACTCGCCATTGCGCGTTGTGGCCGCGAGCGCGGAGGGCGCCTGGATCACCGACGTGGAGGGTAGGCGCTATCTCGATTGCCTGGCCGCGTACTCCGCGGTGAACTTCGGGCACCGCCACCCCGAGATCATCGCCGCGGCGCACGCCCAACTCGACGCGGTGACGCTGGTGAGCCGCGCCTTCCACTCCGACCAACTGGCCCCGTTCTGCGCGGCACTGGCGGGGCTGTGCGGCAAGGACATGGTGCTGCCGATGAACAGCGGCGCAGAGGCGGTCGAGAGCGGCATCAAGGTGGCACGGAAGTGGGGGGCCGACGTCAAAGGGGTCAGCGACTCCAACATCGTGGTGGCACACAACAACTTCCACGGCCGCACCACGACGATCATCAGCTTCTCCGACGACGAGACCGCCCGTCGCGGCTTCGGTCCGTATACGCCCGGCTTCCGTGCGGTGCCGTTCGGCGACGCCGACGCCCTCTCCCGCGCCATCGACGACGACACCGTGGCCGTGCTGCTGGAACCGATCCAGGGTGAGGCCGGCATCATCGTCCCACCCGACGACTACCTGCCGCGGGTACGCGCGCTGTGCACCCAGCGCGACGTGCTGATGATCGCCGACGAGATCCAGTCCGGCCTGGCTCGCACCGGGCGGACGTTCGCGTGCGACCACTGGGACGTGGTGCCGGACGTCTACCTGCTGGGCAAAGCCCTCGGCGGGGGCGTCGTGCCACTGTCGGCGGTCGTCGCCGACCGCGACGTCCTCGGCGTGCTGCATCCCGGTGAGCACGGCTCGACCTTCGGCGGCAATCCGCTGGCCGCGGCGATCGGCCGCACCGTCGTCGGCATCCTGGAGCGAGGCGAATTCCAGCAACGCGCAACTGAACTCGGAGCCCACCTGCACGCACGGCTGCGTGGGCTGATCGGCCGCGGCGTGGTCGCGGTGCGCGGCAAGGGATTGTGGGCCGGTGTCGACATCGACCCGGTCCACGGCACCGGCAAACAGATCAGCCTGCGGCTGACCGAGCTCGGCGTGCTCGTCAAGGACACGCACGGGCCGACGCTGCGCTTCGCGCCGCCACTGGTGATCACCGCCGACGAGATCGACTGGGCAATCGACCGATTCGCCGAAGTGCTGGGCGCCTAGGAGTCTGCTGAATTAGTGGGTTGATGGGGCGGGGCGTCTCAAGCGCTCGTCGGCGCGTGTGTGAAGTCACAGGCAGGCCGACAGATTCGGGATTGCCCCGCCGTTTGGGGCGTGGCAATCCGA
>NZ_JBTBFV010000017.1:0-90643 GCF_054786995.1 Mycobacterium sp. ZZG | reverse complement strand
TCTTCACCTGCGAGGTGCCTTCCCGCTGGAACGATTGAACCCTAGAGAAGTCCAATTATTCCTTGCAGGACAGGCACTTTCGCGTATCTACACCCCATCGAACGCAAACTTCCGCGAAAAATCCGGGCTAGGCCCTTCTAGGGCGCTCTAGACCTGGAGGCTAGAAGGTCCTAGAAACCCCAGGTTCCCTCGCTAAGGGGCGAGGGGCTCCTAGCGCGCCCGCCCAGGTTCTACGAGTTTTGCTCGCCACACGCCGACCACAGGAGGCCGCGACCTATGGAGGATGGCAAATGGCAGATTTAGCAGCCATCCACCCCCGGCGAACAGCAAAAATCCATCGAAAACGCCAAAAACGTTGCTTAGCAAAGATATCGAAACGGCATGTAAACAAGGAAATTGGAGCATTCTATGCCCAGCACAGAGGTCTACTCGGACGACTGGTGGCTTGATCGCAACGATGAAAACCGTTGCGTTGCAGTACGAAAGAACGGCGAGCGGTGCTTGAAGCCAGCCAATCGTGGCACCACGGTCTGCCGAACACATGGCGGTGGCGCACCCCAGGTTAAGCGCAAGGCCAAGGAACGGCTAGAGCTCGCCGCCGACCGGATGGCTCGCGAACTGCTCGGCATGGCCACCAGTGCGGAGTCAGAAGCAGTGAAGCTCAACGCCATTCGTGACGCCTTGGACCGCGCAGGCCTTGGCGCCAAAACCGAAGTCTCCGTGGAGATTAAGCCGTGGGAGCAGCTCATGGGCGACATCGCGGGCGTCGCAACGATATCCCGCGCCGAGCACCGCGCCCAGCAGGGCCGGCCAATTCTCGACTCAGCCGACCTGGCGCAGGCTATCGACGCCGAGGTAGTCGAGCCCGCCGACGAGAACGACCCCGCGCGCCCCGCCGAGCGGCCCGGAGACGAGATGCGGGACGCCGAGGCGGGCGACGTACCCGGCGACGATATGCCGCCCGCGAGCGGCGGGCTGATGACCTTAGAGGACGCTGCGGAAGCCGCTCGGCAGGGGCAACGAAGAGATGGCTACAGTTTATAAATAACCAGGTCAGAGCATTTGTGAAGTTTGCTGCTGGCGTAGAATCGAGGCGTAAGGCGGAACCGAACGGTTACGCCTCAACCCGAGGGAGACGACATGGAATCGAAGCTGTACTTCGGCTACTCGCGCGTTAGCACTGACGAGCAAGCTGACAGCCGCAACGGGCTCGAAGCGCAGCGGTCGGCCATCGACGCCGAGGCGCAGCGGCGCGGCTGGATGGTGGAGCACCACGCCGACGAAGGCGCCAGCGGCAAGTACATCAACGCCAACCTGCAAGAGGTGTTACAGCTGCTCGCCTCAGGCCAGGGCGACGGACTGATCGTGGCGAAGCTCGACCGCCTCGCACGATCAATAGTCCACGCCGCCAACATAATTGACGCAGCACAGGTCCAGGGCTGGTCACTGGTCGTGCTTGATATCAACCTGGACCTGTCGACCGCAGCGGGTCGCATGATGGCGCGGACGGTCGTGAACTTCGCCGAGTACGAGCGCGAGTTGATCAGCGAGCGCACCAAGGCGGGGCTCGCCGCAAAGAAGGCGCGCGGCGAGCGCGTCGGTCGACCGCGGCTCGCGACCGCTGGCGTCGTGCGGCGAATCGTGCTCGACCGCAACGCGGGATTGAGCTTCGGCCGCATCGCACGCGCCTTGGAAGCCGAGGCGATCCTCAGCCCTGCTGGCCGGCCAACATGGCAAGTCTCAACTGTGCGGCGGATCTATCAGAGTGCAATGGCCGCAACCGAAGTGGAAATTGCTTCATGAAGGGGCACGCCAGGGAAACAGGGGTAGGGGCATGAATTTTGGGGCTTGCCCTCCCCGGATAAGTTGCGCAAATTTTCCATCAGAAGTCAGCAAGGAGCGACGACCACATGGCCTACCTACGAGCCCATGAGACCAAGCAGAAGCGCAACGGCAAAGCCCTTAAGCGCTACGAGGTCGTATGGCGTGAACCAGTGCGTGATGACTTCGGCCTACCTACGGGAAGGACCAGAGCACGCCAGGAGACGTACCCGACACGGGAGGCTGCAGAGGCTCGCCGGGACGAGTTGAACGCCGCACGCCACACGACCGGCACGGCAGCCTTGGCCGATGCGAAGAGAGCCGGTGACCTGCCATTCGGCTACTACGCCCGAGCGTGGCTCGATGCACAAGCCGTCAAGGTGGCTCAGGGAAAGCTCAAACAGCGCACCGCTGAAGAGTACGAGCGACTACTGCGGTGTTATGTGCTGGGTGAGCTGGGCGGAATAGCTGTCGCGGCGATCACCCCTGCCCGCTGCGAAAAGCTGCTAGCCACTTTGGTTCGGCAGACGTCGCGGCAAGGTGACCGGAAGCCGTTGACTCCTGGCACAGTCAAGCACGCGTGGGACTTGACGCGGCGTGTCATGAAGTATGCCCTACAACACAAAGCTATCGCGTCGAACCCATGTGAGGCCGTGGACTTCTCGGCCACCCGGGCGACCGGTGATCGCAGCGACTTTGAACACCGGCCACTAACCGTCGATGAGATCGGCGCCCTGAGCGCCGCGATAGGCGGCAGTGTTCTCGGGTTGCCGGCGTACCCCGTATACGCCCTGATGGTCGAGTTCATGACGTACACCGGCCTCCGCGCAGCCGAAGCCGCGGGTCTGGAAGTTGGCGACCTCGTTTTCGCGCCCGGGCCTCGCTGTTGGGTGCACGTACGCCGCACCAAGGAACGTAAGCGCGGGCAGTGGGTAACGGGCACGCTCAAGTCGAAGAAATCCCGCCGCACCGTGCCGCTGCCCGACTGGTTGGCCGAGCGGATGATCGACTACCTGACCGAGCATCCGCGTGCCGGTGAGCTGACCGCGCCGCTCTGGCCGAGCCGGAAGAACGGCGGCAGCTATAGAACGAAGGGCCAGCGGTATACCGTGCCACTCGACTGGTCCCGGCCCCCGGCGATGGGGACGTTCTACGACACGATCATGAAGCCAGCGCTGGAGGCTGTCGGGCTACCGGCGAGCCGACCGGCCAGCGACGACCAGCCCGCCGTGCGCGGGGTACGGCTGCACGACCTACGCCATACTTTTGCGACTTTGCATCTGATGGCCGGCACGCACTTCATGCAAGTGTCGAGGTGGCTCGGCCATTCAACATTCACGTTGACGCTAGACACCTACGGCGACTGGATACCAGATCCCGATGACGCCGGTGCGGCGTCATCGCCGCCACAGCCGACACGTGTGGATGGCTTGATCCCGTTGTCGGGGTTGTCCACTAGCCTCGAGACGTGGCTTCAGACATGACGGCAGCTAGGCAGTCGATCATTAGCGCGCTCTACCAGGCGACCCTTGACCGAACCAAACAGGATGAGGGCTCCGACGCATTCGCAGTCTGGTTAGCTTCCACCCTTTCGGTACGTGGACCGATGGAGCGGAAGAGGGCCGCGGATAGAAACAAGATCGGCAAATTCCTTGGAATCGCCCAAGAAGATGTGGACTTGGAACGATTCGCATTCGCCGTCGAGACTTACCTCGCAGTCCGCGCCGACCTACTTGTCGAGATCGCCATTCCGGAGCGTTCTCCGGCGCAAGAGACTGAATCGCGTGAATACGTATTGCGAGCTGTCTCGGCCGCTGTCCACTCAAGCCTTGATCGTCTACTCAGCTCGGGCTGGATCCTAGGCGCCTTCGACCGAGCCGGACCGGGATCCCTAGATGCAGAGTGCGCAACAGCGGCCAGCTTGACATCGAGACTATGCACCGGACCGCTGTTCGATGCTCTCCAAGCGGATCACCAGGCACTTATACCAAAGGAACTGCGCCACATGGTTGGTGCTTATTACACACCGCAGTGGTTAGCGTCTCATGTGGTTCGCAAGTCTGGATATGACGGGACGGAAAACGATCTCTCGCTCCTGTCAATCCTCGATCCCGCATGCGGGTCCGGAGTGTTTCTCGTCGCCGCCGCGGAGGAGCTACGCCGAGCTGTCGCAGCGAAGTTGTTGGATCAGGATAAGGCCCGAGCTCTGTTAATTAGTAATTTCTACGGGATGGACGTGGATGCACTCGCCACAATCCACGCAAAGGCGAATCTACGTCTTGCCGCCATTGCGCTTGGCGATGCGTCAGACGAAATCCGATCTATGGAATTTCCAGGAATTACATGCTCTGACAGTCTAGACCGCACAAGTGCGGCGCCGGCTGTTGACATTGTTGTGGGAAATCCTCCTTGGGTGAATTGGGAATACCTCCCTCCGGATTACCGCAGCAAGCACGCTATGTTGTGGCCCGAGCTCGGGCTGTTCGCCCTCAAAGGCAAAGAACGGGCGTTCAGTAAAGAAGATGTCTCGGCCCTTTTCTTTGCCGCAGCGATTGACCGGTACCTCGTTGACGGCGGGAGACTATCTTTTGTTGTTCCGCAGTCGTTGGTGAAGTCGTCGTTGAACCACAGGGCATTCCGGCGCTTCTCTCTCCGAGGTGGAGCCGTCCGGTATGAGATTACCGAAGTCGACGATATGGTTGCGCTTCGGCCGTTCGAAGGTGTTTCAAACCGCACGATAGTTATGTATGCCAAACGCGGAGAGAAGACTCAGTTTCCTGTTCCGTACCATCGTTGGCTCAGACCGGCGAAAGGTTCCTTTGCACCCGACACATCTCTGGTGGTTGAAGAGTTGGCGGTTCCGTCGAACCCCGAGGATCCAACTTCGCATTGGAGCACGGGGTCGAGCGCAACAATTGCCGCCTTAACGCAAATCGGCGGAGAATCCTTTTATAGGGCTAGGACCGGGTTATTCACTGGCGGCGCCAACGGCGTCTACCACCTTGAGTTGAAGTCTTATGGAAGCGACACGGCCACATTCACAAACATCACTGAACGAGCTAAAAGGGCGGTTCCCCAGGTCGAAGCAACGCTTGAGACCGAGTTCGTTTATCCACTGCTCCGTGGCCGCGAGCTAGAGCAGTGGCAGTACGGGTCAGAGGTCTTTACGCTCCTGCCTCACACAGCTGACACGAAGATGGAACCCGTCGCCGAGGCCATCCTGAAGCAGCGTGCACCCAAGACCTACGCCTACTTCACCCAATTCAGAGAATTGCTGGACGAAAGAGCCGGATTCACCGGTTGGGAGAAAAAGGTACTCGAAGTCGGCTTCTACGCATGTCAACGAATTGGAGAGTACACCTTCTCTCCTTGGAAGGTTGCATGGCGGTACATTGCTCCAAAATTCACTTGTGCTGTGGTCGGGCCTTACGAATACGACGGACCCTTTTTGGGCAAACCGGTCATTCCCAATGAAAAGTTAATGACGATCGCGTGTTCGTGTGCCGAAGAGGCTTACTATCTGTGCGGCCTGCTTTCGTCGTCTTGTGCAGTTAGCTTCATACATTCGCGCATGGTTTCCACGCAAATCGCTCCGCATTTGATTCAAGGCCTTGCTTTGCCGGAATACGACTCCTGCTCCAGGTCTCACAGAGAGGTTGCCCAGCTTTGCGAAGCTGGCCACCAATCGATCAAGAATGGTCAGGCCGTTGATCCTTCCGTCCTCGATCGTCTAGACGAGCTTGGCGCAGAGATTCTCGGTGCCTCCGCTGAAGGTGCTAAGCAACTACGGCAACAGCTGATCGAGGACGGCTTTATTTATTGATCCAAACTGTCCCATGTCCTGCTTGGATGGCTGTCAACTCGGGTGGCGCAACGTCTTCTATTACCGGGACATCTTCCGGCACGTACCGCTCGCGCATCTGGTCACGAGTGCGCTCGGTATAGAACTCCATATCGAACGATATTCCCGCAATTTTCGCAAGACCAAGCGTATGGGCCCGCAAGGCTGCCTTGTACGCACTCTTGACTTGCACGAAATAGTGGAAACTCCTTAGCATTTTATCGACGGTACCGGCCTTGTTTTCGCTGTAGCCGACACCATCGACCAATCCCCATAATTCGATGGGAGGAGCGCCGGAAGTTTCGTTCCAGGCGTCGATTTCCTGCCTCAAAGTTACAATCTCGTCTGACTTGTTCACGCCGAATTGCCCGGGATCTGATGACTGCACCAGACCCATTACGCATACGGCCACAGAGCCGTCGTCCCTCGGAAGAACGATGTCGACGCTGAATGTCTGGCCGGGAGCGCGAGCGACAATCTCGAAGGTTTCGCGGGATATGTTCGGGTCGTACTCTCCCATCGGATTGGTCGCCTTATCGGCAGGTACGATCGTGCAGCCAATATCCTTCAAAAGCCGCGCAATCGCCGCTTCGGCACCATGCCCCCGGCGCTTGGCCTCGTTCTGCTGTACTTCCTTCGGCATGAGCCAATGTTCGAGTACTGCGAGGCGCGAGTCGTCCGGTAACCCCGCGTATAAATCCAGGATTTTGCTTAAACCGCGCTCATCTAAATATGCCGCTATAGCCTCGGCTGCCTTAAGTCGTCGCTCCGCTTTGGCCCGTGGGCCAAGAGCGGCGACGAAGAAGTTTGTTGGGTGTCGGGTCAGGTTCGACGGTGAACAGCCGCATAGTGCCCGGTTCGGGTCCAACGGGTCAGGCTGGCGCGAGAAGATGTAGCTGAGGTCTAGATAGAGGCGCTTGTCGCTGATAGCTGCGACTAATCGAAACTCGTGCAAGCTTTCGGGATTTTCCAGCAGCGCTTCAGCTATTGCGTCACGCCACGACTGGCCGGCGTCGGCCTCAGCGTCACGCGCTGTTGAGAGGAAGCTGTCGAGAACACCGAGCGTACGTTCGCGCCATGCGGCGTCGGCAAGGGGTAGCTCTGCCTGCGAAGAGACGTGGGTCCAGTACTCAAGTTGATTGGTCGAACAATCAGCGAGTTCACGAATGCTGTTCAACGGCTCTTCCGATGCGGCGGGGTTGTGGGCATGGCCATCGTAGAGGCGGGTTCGCCGCCGGTGCAGTCCGACACACTCAGTAAAGGGAATCCCGCCAAGCGCCGGGGTATCGCCGGGGTGAAGGCACTGAGCCGCTAGCTCGATCTCTCGCAGGTGTTGCTTTACCAGCGCAAACGCTGTGCCCCCAGTCGGACTCGAACCGACACTGGGCGGATTTTAAGTCCGCTGCCTCTGCCAATTGGGCTATGGGGGCATCCCACCTCAGGGGCCCACCCAGCCGGCCCCCGACGTTCAGAGGTGACCCTAGCGGTCCGCCGCCCGCACTGGGGACGGGTCCCTCGATCACCGCGAGGTGCTCACCGGGCGGTCCGGCGCGGTTTGCCTGCGCGCGGGCGAGGCAATCCCGCTGCCATCGATATGTAGGAGCCAAGATGCCCGCTTCGTCAACCGCAGCCGATGCCGTGCTGCAGGGCCTGGCGGGAATCCGCGGTTGGCAGGAGGACTGCTACCGCGACCTGCACCGCCACCCCGAACTGTCACATCAGGAGCACCGAACCGCACAGCGGGTGTCCGAGGCGCTCAACGCCGCCGGCTATCACGTTCACGACGGTGTCGGCGGCACCGGTGTGGTCGGGACGCTCGGCAACGGATCCGGCCCCACAGTGTTACTGCGCGCCGACATGGACGCACTGCCCGTCCTTGAGGAAACCCGGCTGCCCTACGCGAGCACCGTGTCGAGCAGAGACGACCACGGCCACGAGGTCCCGGTGATGCACGCCTGCGGCCACGACGTCCACGTGGCCGCCCTGCTCGGTGCCGCCCGACTGCTGGCCGAGGGTCGCGCCCACTGGCAGGGCACCGTCGTGGCGCTCTTCCAGCCGGCCGAGGAAACCGGCGACGGGGCGCAGCGCATGGTCGATGACGGGCTAGCGGAACTGCTGCCCCAGGTCGATGTGGCTCTCGGCCAACACGTACTGCCGCTACCCGCCGGGATGGTCGGTGTGCACGAGGGTCCCTTCCTCGCGTCGGCCGACAGCATGCGTGTCACGGTCTTCGGCCGGGGTGGCCACGGTTCGATGCCTCAGTCGACGGTCGACCCGGTGGTGCTCGCCGCGATGATCGTGGTGCGCCTGCAGACCGTGGTCGCCCGCGAGGTCCCCCCTGTCGAGCCCGCCGTGCTCACCGTCGGCAGCATCGCAGCGGGCAGCAAGAGCAATGTGATCCCCGAACGCGCCGTGCTCCAACTCAACATCCGGACCTACAACGACCGCACCCGCACGGCCGTCCTCGATGCGGTCCGGCGGATCGTCACCGCCGAATGCGTCGCGTCGCGGTCTCCGACGGATCCGGAGTTCGAGCTGTTCGACCGATTTCCATTGACCGACAACGACGTCGATGCGACGGCACGCGTTCGCGAGGCATTCCGCGCCGCATTCGGAGACCGATGCGTGGAGCTGCCGCAGGGCGCCGCCAGTGAAGACTTCAGCGCCATCCCGGCAGCGCTCGGAGCTCCCTACACGTACTGGGGTATCGGCGGTATCGATCCCGACGAGTATCAGGCCGCCGCAGCGGCGGGCACGGTCGAGCAGGACATCGCGGCGAACCACTCCCCACGCTTCGCGCCCGTCATCCAACCCACGCTCGACACCGGCACCGCGGCGCTGGTGACCGCGGCAATGGCATGGCTGGGCCGGGCTTGACAGACCGACTCGGTCGAGTGCTCACCATCTTTCGGCGGCCGAGGCGTCAGCTCGTCGGCGGCTCGTAATGTGCCTCGGGGTGTTGCTGATGCCAATCCACCTGCTTCTTTTGCACTTTGTGATGTGTGCGGTTGAGCCAGAGCAGGCCACCGGCCATGAACAACACGGCGAGGATCACCGCCACCACCCCGGTGGCGGTGCTGCTGTTGGCGAACGAGAAAAGTCCGACAACCAAGCTCAGAACGCCGAGTCCGACGGCGACCAAGCCCGGGGCGTTGGTACCGGCCTTCATGGTCTCGCCGGCGTGCTGGCGGGTGGTCCGTGCGTGATCGACGGGATCACGTGATGTGTCAGGCATGATGCTCCTTTCGCTGACGTACGGCCATCACTGATAGGGCGGGTACTGCGACTGCTTCAACACCCGCGCGAGGTAGACGGCGTTGCGAGCGGCTGCTGCTGTGGCCGAGGCAATTTGTTCGGGCACCTCGTCGAGATCCTTGTAGTCACCGGTCTCCATCGCCGGTCCGTTCCAGTAGGTGCACCCCTGCGCGGGGATGGTGTAACCCACGTCGTTGAGACCCTGGAACACATCCGCGACCACCTTGTGGGCGCCGTCCTCGTTGCCGACGACGCTGACAAGGCCGACCTTGCCGAGCATTGAGGGTCGCCCCTGCTCGTCGGTGTTCGACAACTCGGCGTCCAGGCGCTCCAGTACCCGCTGCGTCACCGAAGACGGGTGCCCCAGCCAGATCGGGGTGCTGATCAGCAGGATGTCGGCGTCCAGGACCTTCTGGCGGATCTGCGGCCACTGGTCGCTGCCGCCCATGTCGGCCTCGACGCCGGGCGCGATGTTGAAGTCCACACAACGCACTGCCTCACATTCGGCGCCTTGCTCACGCAGCGTCTCAAAGACGTGCTCGGCGATCAACGCGCTGCTGCTCTCGCCCGGGCTCGGGGTGAGAGTGCAGACAAGTGCCAGAGCGCGCACAGGTGTTGCGGAGTCGGACATGCGGTGGTCATACCCGACGCAAATTCGCCCAAACGGCTGCGCCGCGGACGTCACAGGATCCGACTAGTCATCCCGCGCGACCATGAGTTTTGAACCACCGTGACGCGGGCATGCCGGACCGCATGAGCGAACCCCATTCTGAAAAGGCCGAATCCGACGTCGAGGCCGACCCCAAGGTCGCGGGCTCACGCGCGGCCAAGGACACTGACGATCCGAGCGAGGGTCCCTACGTCGGTCGCGCCAGCGGCGACGACGACTTCGACGCCGGTGAGTCCGGCGCCGAAGCGCGCAGCAACGACGGCTGACCGCGGCTTCGGGTCAACCCGGTTCAGACCGGGCTCGGGACGGATTACTACTTCTTATCCCATGGAGGGGTTTCGCCCATCTTGGCGTCGTACTTTGCCAGATGACTCTTCACCCGGTCTATGTCCTTCTCCGGCAGATCAATTCCCCCGCGGGACCCTTGCATGATCGCGCCGGCGGCCATGACGGCCCGCGGCACCGCACGCAGTTCCCCGTCGATCACATCGGCGGTCAGCAGCTTGTACGCCGTGAAATTCTTCTTATTGTCCTGGTCGTACCAAATGTGTGCGTCGCGGTATGGGGCATTCGGCTCCTCGGTGGCGCCGGCCCATCTGCGGACGTGTTTCTCGGCGGCGCCACCGTCCCACTTGCGATCACGGTCGGCCAGCGGCAGATCCTGGAAAGCAGTGACCGCCATGGCGACTAGTGATTACGCAGCTGGTTGATCAGTTTGTCCTTGGTCAGGTGGGAGTAGCCGGAGATGCCGAGTTCCTTGGCCCGCTTCTTGAGGTCGCCAACCGTCCAGTCGTCGTACGAGCCGGACTGCCCGCCCCGGCGGCCGACCTTCGATTTACCCTGCGCAGCGGCCGCATTCGAGATTCGCGCAGCCTTCTCCTTCGAGTTTCCCTCGCGCCGAAGATCCTCATACATCTTCTCGTTCTTGATCGATGAGTTCGGCATGAACCTCGCCTCCCTTGATAACGATGTGTTCGTCTCAGGCTTCCCCGGCCACGTGGCAACAAAACCCCTCAACTCTTGGCCACCCGTCGAATCAGTGTCCGGGTCGCCTTCTCCAGCAGCAGCTGCGCCTCATCCGGGGCCGAGGTCTTGGACGCCCGGCGCACCGCCGACGCGATCGTCAACCCACGCGCATATCCGTCGACGACGCGCGGATCTACGTAGGATGCCCGAGCCACCGCAGGGGTGTTTCCCAGTTCCTCTGAGACCTCCTTCATCACTCCGGCAGCGGCCCGTTTGATCGCGGTCTTGGATGTCGGGGGCTTCGCGTCGGCGAACGCCGCGGCCGCCAATACCGTGCCGTGCCAGGTCCGTAGGTCCTTCACGCTGAACTCGTCGCCGACGAGTTCCTTGAACCGCGCGTTGAGATCGTCGGCGCGCACGTCGACCCAGGTGCCGTTGGAGCCGTTGAGACACACCAGCAGTCGGTCCGAGCGCTCTTCGCGCCGCATCAGCGCACGCACCGCCCGTACCACTTCGGGATCGTCGATCTCGACGCTGCGCTGGACACCGCTCTTGGCGGGGTAGTCGAACACCACCGCGCCGTTGCGCAATGTGACGTGCTCGCACAGCAGCGTGGCCAGGCCGTAGTGCTCGTGTTCCTCGGCGTACTGCTCCCCGCCAGCGCGGAAATAGCCCCGGTCGAGCAGTTGCAGCGCCAGCGCCAGCACCCGCTCGCGGTGCAGGCCGCGCTTTCCGAGATCGTCGGCGATCTGAGCCCGCCATTGCGGCAAGCGCACCGACAGCTCCAGCACCCGGTCGAATTTTTCCTCAGCCCGCTCCTGCTGCCATCGCTGGTGATAGAGGTACTGGCGCCGCCCGGCGGCGTCGGTTCCGACCGCCTGGATGTGCCCGCTCGGTGTCGGGCTGATCCACACGTGCTTCCAGGCAGGCGGGATAACGAGTTCTTTGATGCGTTGCGTGGTGTCCGGGTCTGCCAGCAACTCGCCGTCAGGCGTGTAGTAGGTAAAGCCCTTGCCGCGACGCCTGCGGACTATGCCGGGAGTGTTCAACTTGCTGCGTGTCAGCCGCACGGAAGGCACCTCTCGGGAGCGTTATCCCGCCTGGGTACCCGCCAGTTCCCCACTCACACACAGTCACTCCAGCTCAGGGCTGTAAGACAACCTTGACTGCGCCGTCGGCCTTCTCCTGGAAGATCTTGTAGGCGTGCGGCGCCTCGTCCAGCGGCAGGGTGTGCGTGGCAAAGGTGTCCACGCCCAGCGGATCGGAGTCGGTCAGCAACGGCATGATGTCGTCGACCCACTTCTTGACGTTGGCCTGACCCATCCGCAGCTGGATCTGCTTGTCGAACAGGGTCAGCATCGGCATCGGGTCGGCCATGCCGCCGTAGACGCCGATCAGTGAGAGCGTGCCTCCTCGACGCACACAGTCGATCGCGGTGTAAAGCGCTTCGAGTCGGTCCACACCGGCCTTCTCCATGATCGGTTTCGCGAGGGCGTCGGGCAGCAACGACGCGGCCTGCTGGACCAACTTGGCCACCGGCGAACCGTGCGCCTCCATACCGACCGCGTCGATCACGGAGTCGCTCCCGCGTCCGCCGGTGAGACGACGGACCTCGTCGCCGACCGAGCCGTCGACGTTGTTCAGGTCGATCGCATGGATACCGCGCGCGGTGGCGCGAGCGAGGCGCTCGGGCACCAGGTCGACCCCGAACACCTGGTAGCCCATGTGCTGGGCGATGCGCGCGGCCATGTCACCGATGGGACCCAGCCCCAGCACGGTGACGGTTCCACCGTCGGGCACACCCGCGTACGCGACCGCCTGCCACGCGGTGGGAAGCACATCCGAGAGGTAGACAAACCGCGAGTCCGGCGGACCGTCCGGCACCTTGATGTGGGTGAACTGGGCCTGCGGCACGCGCAGATACTCAGCCTGTCCGCCGGGCACCGAACCGTACAGCTCGGAATAGCCGAACAGCGCCGCGCCCATGCCCTTGTCGCGCACCTGTGTGGTCTCGCACTGGGTGTACAGCTTCTGGTCGCACATGAAACAGTGCCCGCAGGAGATCTGGAACGGGATGACCACCCGGTCCCCTACGGCCAGGTTCGACACAGCGCTGCCCACCTCGCGCACGACACCCATCGGCTCATGGCCGAGAATGTCACCTTCGTTCATGAATGCTCCGAGCACCTCGTAAAGATGCAGGTCGGAACCACAGATATTGGTCGACGTCACCTCGATGATCGCATCGGTGGGTTCTTCGATCGACGGATCCGGGACGGTGTCGACACGTACATCCCGCTTGCCATGCCAGGTCACTGCCTTCATGATCCCGTCACTACCCGGTGGGGGCCGACCCAAACCCGGTTCGACACTACGGCGGAGGGGTTTTCCGGCACGTCGTGCCGGGTATCGATCCCGACGAGGCGCTCTCCAACGATGCGCGCCTCGACAGCCCAACTTCCAGTTTCACCAAGGAGATTCACGTGACCGCACCGACAATCGGATCGGCCCGGGACGTCGTCGACTACCTCAAGTCGCAACACGAGACCATCAAGGCGTTGTTCATCGAGACCCTCGACGCCGCCGACGCGGCGTCCCGGCAGGACGCCTTCACCCGCCTGCGCACCATGCTGGCGGTGCACG
Organism: Mycobacterium sp. ZZG; assembly: GCF_054786995.1. NCBI lineage: Bacteria > Bacillati > Actinomycetota > Actinomycetes > Mycobacteriales > Mycobacteriaceae > Mycobacterium > Mycobacterium sp. ZZG. Next base: position 77,447 of record NZ_JBTBFV010000017.1, on the reverse strand, counting down.
AGACCGCCGAGGAGATGGTCGTGCACCCCCGCGTCCGGCGCAAGGCCGAGGGCGGGGCGCAGATCGTCGACGAGCGCCTCGTCGAGGAGCACGACGCCAAGGTGCTGCTGCGCGACATCGAGAAACTCCCGATCGACAGCGCCGAATTCAGCAAGTCGCTGATCCACCTCCAGGCCGCCGTGCTCGAGCACGCCAAGAACGAGGAAGAGTTGGAGTTCACCGCCCTGGAGGCGGCCGTCGGTGACGACGAACTGGCCAAGCTCGCCGACGCCGTCGCCGTCGCCGAGCGCATCGCGCCGACCCATCCCCACCCGGGCGTGGAGTCCGCGGCCGCGAACTTCGCCGCCGGCCCGTTCGCCTCCGTCCTCGACCGCGCCAAGGACGCGCTCGGCGCCGTGTTCGCCAAGCGTTCCTGAGGGCACGCACCGAATACCGGTTCACCACAACGGCCGCCACTTTCCCGCAGTGGCGGCCGTTGTGGTGAATCGGGCTCAGCCGGGCAGTGTTTCGCCGCCGATCGGGGCGAGCACCTCGCCGCTGTAGTACGAGGACATCCGTGAGGACGCGAAGAAGACGTAGGACGGTGCGATCTCGTCGGGTTGGGCCGCGCGTCCCATCGGCACCTGCTCTCCGAAGGACTCGGTCTTCTCGGCGTCCATTGTCGCCGGGATCAGTGGAGTCCAGACCGGGCCCGGTGCAACGCAATTGACGCGAATATTGCGGTCGGCCAGCGACTGCGCCAACGAGTAGGTCAGCGCGATCACCGCACCCTTGGTGGCCGAGTAGTCGATCAGGGTCTTGTTGCCGCGCAACCCGTTGATGGAACCGGTGTTGATGATCGCAGACCCGTCGGGCAGGTGCTGCAGGGCGGCCTTGGTGACGTAGAAGAAGCTGTCGATGTTCACCGCGAAGGTGCGCCGCCATTGCTCGTCGCTGATCTCCGTCAGGTCCGACGCCGGCGACTGAAACGCTACATTGTTGACGACGATGTCCAGTCCGCCCAGCTGTTTGACGGTCTCTTCCACCACCGCACGGCATTGCGCCGGGTCGGCCAAGTCGCCCGGCAGCCGGATCGCCCGCTGTCCGGCTTCTTCGATCAGCGACGCCGTGTGCGCGGCGTCGTCCTCTTCGCTCAGGTAAGCGATCGCGACGTCGGCGCCCTCCTTGGCGAACGCGATCGCGACGGCCCGGCCGATGCCCGAGTCTCCCCCGGTGATCAGCGCCCGTTTGCCCGCCAGCTGGCCGGTGCCCACGTAGTCGCGCATCTCGTCGCGCGGCTTCGGTGACATGTCCCCGGTTTCACCGGGGTACGGGATCACTGCATCAGGTGTCACGTCATCACTCACGGCGCGTGCGTACCCGGCGACCGGCCCCCGAAACTACGGGCCCCCAAACTACGGAGTCGGCGGCTGCCGGTTGCCGTTGCGCATGGCCAGCGGCAGCGCCAGCCAGAACACGATGAACAACACCAGCGCGAAGGCGCCCGCGGTCAGTGCCGGGCCGAGACCTGCCACCGCGTCGAAGATGATGACCGTCACCCCGGTCACCGCGAGCGCCAGCAGCACCAACCCCGCGTAGGCGCACCGGTGCGCCGCCCGGACCAGCGCGTCCAGGCGGTGACGGCGAAACAGCAGCCGGTGCATCCCCACCGGGGCGATCAGAAGGGCGGTCGACGCCACCGCCGCACACACCGTCGCCAGGAAGACTCCCTGCATCGACTCGCCGAGAATGTCGAAACGCTGCTGGAACGGCAGGGTGAGCAAAAAGCCCGTCAGCAGTTGCACTCCGGTCTGCACCACCCGCAACTCCTGGAGCAAGCTTGCCCAATTGCGGTCCAGACGCTCGGTCTCGGTCTCCCGGGGTCGGTTACGGGGGTCCCAGTCCGCTTCGTCGGCCGTTCGCTCGGCGTCCACCTCGCGATCCTCCCACCAGCCGAGTGCGCACGTGCCAGGTTTGGCCGGTGCCCACCTGGGTAGACGCTGGGCAAGCGTGCCCGCACCGCATACACATCTGTGCCGCATACACATTGGAGTGACGATGAGCAAGATCGCGAGATCGCTGTACACGCCGCTGTCGGTGGCCACCGGCGTCGGCGGCGGACTGCTCGCCGGGGCCATCTTCGGACAGGTCTGGAAGCGCGTCGGTGACAACGATCCGGAGCCGCCCGACCCCAAGGACCTGACCCAGTCGACCAAGACGGTCATCACCGCGGCGGCGATCCAGGGGCTGATCGTCGGTATCGTCCGGGCAGCCCTTCAGCGCGCCGGCGCCCGTGGTTACCGGGCCGTCACCCACGAGATGCCGCCGTCATAGCTGCGCCGCGGAGTCGTCGGGCCTTGACGCGATCGGCCCGGTCACCGCGTCAGCGGTGTCAGCACCACCGCGGGGCGCGGTAACCGCCACCGGGCGCAACCCTCGTCCAGCGCGTCGTCCACCGCCGCCGCAATCCGGCGCAGCTGTCGTGTGTGCCCCCCGAGCCAAATCCCGGCCGACCCGCCGGACAGGCTGATCCGGGTCAGGTTCAACCCGCAGTCGCGCAGCACAGCGGTGTGGTTCAGCACCCGTTCGGCGGCCGCGCCCCACTGCGCGGGATCGCCGAAACCGTCGACGTCGGCGTGCATTCCGACCACATCGAGTCGCCGCTCACCCAGCACGGCGGGACCCCGTTCGTCGAGATAGACGTGTTTCGTCGGCTCCGGGCAGGTGGCCAGCACACCGACGTGCCGCTCGGTCGACACGACGAAGCGCGTCACGCCGAGCGCCGCCGCGCGGCGGATGGTGCCGGCGTGCCGATCGCACCGCAGCATCACCTGGCGTGGGCGCACACCGCCGGCCTGCACCGCCGCCAATTCCTGCGCCCCGCAGGCCGTCACGGTGAGACCGCGGGCACGCACGCACGCCGCGACAGCCGGGTCCCGCAGTACGGTCGCCGACAGACCGCATCCGGCCATCGCGAGGATGCGTCGCACACAGTGCACCGAGGCGGGCAGCCGGTGCGGGGAGGACGGCACGTCCAGGAGAGTCATCAATTCGGTGTACCCGCGCACCCTGGCAGCACTCGCCGATCCGCACGGCATCCTGACGGAAGACTCCCAGACTTTGACGGCGCTCTGAGGTTCGCATGGAGGGCGTAAAAACGCCCCACTCCCCCGTCAAGAAACCGTCAACGCGCAGCTCACGGGCCGCTGCACGGCCATACCTTGGCCTTCGCGATCCGCCACTGGGGCGGAGGCGTAAACGAGCAGGGGTGCTGACAATCGTGATCTCCGTGGTGACCTATGTCGCGCTGACGGTGGCGATCTTCGCCGTCCTCGGCGCCGTGCAGAAGTGGATGGAAGGGCTGTGACGCAGAACCTGATCGGCCTGGCACTGGCGACGTCGATCGCGGTGTTCCTGTTCGCGGCTCTGCTGTTCCCGGAGAGGTTCTAGTGAGCGCCGAACTCGCCGGGATCCTGTTCCTGGTCTCGCTCGTCGTCGCGCTGGCCGCGGTGCACGTACCGCTCGGCGACTACATCTACCGCGTGTACAACACGGCACGCGATTCCCGCGCCGAGCGCGCGGTATACCGGCTCATCGGCGCCGATTCCGGCGCCCAACAGACGTGGGGCTCCTACGCGCGCAGCGTGCTTGCGTTCTCCGCGGTGAGTCTGCTGTTCCTGTTCGTCCTGCAGCTGGTGCAGGGCAGACTGCCGCTCGCGCTGACCGACCCGGGCACCCCGATGACACCCGCGCTGGCGTGGAACACCGCGGTCAGTTTCGTCACCAACACCAACTGGCAGGCCTACTCGGGCGAATCGACCCAGGGTCACCTCGTGCAGATGGCCGGGCTCACGGTGCAGAACTTCGTCTCGGCTGCCGTCGGGATGGCGGTCGCCATCGCCCTCGTGCGCGGCCTGGCGCGCAGCAGCACCGCCCAACTCGGCAACTTCTGGGTTGACCTGGTACGCGGCACCTTCCGAATCCTGTTGCCGGCGTGCGTCATCGGGGCCGTCATCCTGATCTCGGGCGGGGTGGTGCAGAACTTCGCACTGCACGACCAGGTGGTGACCACCCTGGCCGGGGCGCAGCAGACCATCCCCGGCGGCCCGGTGGCCAGCCAGGAGGTCATCAAGGAACTCGGCACCAACGGCGGCGGGTTCTTCAACGCCAACTCGTCACACCCGTTCGAGAATCCCACCGCGTGGACGAACTGGGTCGAGATCTTCCTGCTCAGCGTCATCGCATTCTCGCTGCCCCGGACGTTCGGCCGCATGGTCGGCAGCCGCCGACAGGGTGTGGCGATCGTCGCGGTCATGGCCCTCATCGCGCTGGTCAGCGTCAGCCTGACGATGTTCTTCCAGGCGCAGCACCACGGCACCGTGCCCACCGCTGTGGGCGCATCCATGGAAGGCGTGGAACAGCGTTTCGGAGTGGCGAATTCGGCGGTGTTCGCCGCGGCGACCACGCTGACGTCGACCGGGGCGGTGAACTCGTTCCACGACTCGTACACCAGCCTCGGTGGCATGATGCCGATGCTGAACATGATGCTCGGCGAGGTGGCGCCCGGCGGAGTCGGTTCCGGTCTGTACGGCATGCTGATCCTGGCGATCATCACCGTGTTCATCGCCGGCCTGATGGTCGGGCGCACCCCGGAGTATCTCGGCAAGAAGATCACACCGCGCGAGATCAAGCTGGCCGCAATGTATTTCCTGATCTCGCCGTTGATCATGCTGGCCGGGACCGCTTCGGCCATGGCCCTGCCGGGCCAGCGGGACGCCATGCTCAACACCGGACCGCACGGCTTGTCCGAGGTGCTGTACGCGTTCACGTCGGCGGCCAACAACAACGGTTCCGCGTTCGCCGGCATCAGTGTGAACACCACCTGGTACAACACCGCGCTCGGCCTGGCCATGATCGTGGGCCGGTTCCTGCCCATCATCGTCGTGCTGGCGCTGGCGGGCGCGCTCGCCAGACAGGGCAAGACACCGGAATCGGCGGGAACTCTGCCCACCCACCGGCCGCAGTTCGTCGGCATGGTCGCCGGCGTGACGCTGATCCTGGTCGCCCTGACGTTCCTGCCCATGCTCGCGCTTGGACCCCTCGCCGAAGGACTCCACTCATGACCGTCACCACCGTCGACGCCGCCCGCCGAAAGCATGCCGGGGCCGACTCCACCGCCAAGGTCGGCGGCGGACTGCTCGACCCGAAGATGCTGTGGACCTCTCTGCCGGACGCGATCCGCAAGCTCGACCCCCGCACGCTGTGGCGCAATCCGGTGATGTTCATCGTCGAGATCGGCGCGGTGTGGAGCACCGTCCTGGCCTTCATCGACCCGTCGTGGTTCGCGTGGTTGATCGTGGTCTGGCTGTGGTTGACGGTGGTCTTCGCCAATCTCGCCGAGGCCGTCGCCGAGGGGCGCGGCAAGGCTCAGGCCTCCAGCCTGCGCAGAGCGCAGACGGACACGATGGCCCGACGGATCACCGGCTCGGGGGGCGAAGAGCAGGTCGCCGCGCCGCTGCTCTGTCAGGGCGACCTCGTCGTGGTCGAGGCCGGACAGGTCATCCCCGGAGACGGCGACGTCGTGGAAGGCATTGCGTCGGTGGATGAGTCGGCCATCACCGGTGAATCTGCGCCCGTCATCCGGGAATCGGGTGGTGACCGGTCGGCGGTCACCGGCGGAACCACCGTGCTGTCGGACCGGATCGTCGTCCGGATCACCCAGAAGCCGGGTGAGAGCTTCATCGACCGGATGATCGCTCTGGTCGAAGGCGCCAACCGGCAGAAGACCCCCAACGAGATCGCGTTGAACATCCTGCTCGCCGCGTTGACCATCATCTTCGTGTTCGCCGTCGCAACCCTGCAGCCGCTGGCGATCTACTCGAAGGCCAACAATCCCGGTGTGCCGGACAGCCTGGCGCTCAACGGAAACGGGGTCACCGGCATCGTCCTGGTGTCGCTGCTGGTGTGCCTGATCCCGACCACGATCGGCGCCCTGCTCAGTGCCATCGGCATCGCCGGCATGGACCGTCTCGTGCAGCGCAATGTGCTCGCCATGTCCGGTCGTGCCGTGGAAGCCGCCGGCGACGTCAACACCCTGCTGCTCGACAAGACCGGCACCATCACGCTGGGCAACCGGCAGGCCGCGGAATTCGTCCAGCTACCCGGTGTGACGCCGGAAGCACTGGCCGACGCCGCGCAGCTTTCCAGCCTGGCCGACGAGACACCGGAAGGCCGGTCGATCGTCGTGTTCGCCAAACAGGAGCACGGGTTGCGGGCGCGCCAACCCGGGGAACTCGCACGTGCTGTCTGGATCGAGTTCTCCGCCACCACCAGGATGTCAGGGGTCGACGTCGACGGGCACCGACTCTGCAAGGGGGCAGCCACGGCCGTTGCCGAATGGGTGCGATCCGAAGGCGGCACCGTGCCCACCGAACTCGGCCCCGTCGTCGACGAAATCTCGGCCGCCGGTGGCACCCCGCTGGTCGTCGGTGAGATCCGGGAAGGCGAAGACGCCAGGGTGCTCGGGGTCATCCATCTCAAAGACGTCGTCAAGCACGGCATGCGGGCACGCTTCGACGAGATGCGGCGCATGGGCATCCGGACGGTGATGATCACCGGCGACAATCCGTTGACCGCCAAAGCCATCGCCGACGAGGCCGGGGTCGACGACTTCCTCGCCGAAGCCACCCCGGAAGACAAGATGGCACTGATCAAAAAGGAGCAGGCCGGGGGGCGACTGGTCGCGATGACCGGTGACGGCACCAACGACGCGCCCGCACTCGCGCAGGCCGATGTCGGGGTGGCGATGAACACCGGCACCTCCGCGGCCAAGGAGGCCGGCAACATGGTCGATCTCGACTCGGACCCGACCAAGCTGATCGAGATCGTCGAGATCGGTAAGCAGTTGCTGATCACCCGCGGCGCGCTGACCACGTTCTCGATCGCCAACGACATCGCGAAGTACTTCGCGATCATCCCCGCTCTGTTCGTCGGCCTTTTCCCGGGCCTGGAGCTGCTGAACATCATGCGACTACACAGCCCGCAGTCGGCGATCCTGTCCGCGGTGATCTTCAACGCGATCATCATCGTCGCGTTGATTCCCCTGTCGCTCAGAGGGGTTCGCTACACCCCGAGCAGTGCGTCGAAGCTGTTGAGTCGCAACCTGTACCTCTTCGGGCTCGGCGGAATCGTCGCACCGTTTTTGGGCATCAAACTGATCGACCTCGTCGTCCAAGTCCTTCCAGGAATGTGATCATGAACCTGTTCAACACCTTTCGGCAGCACTGGGCCGCGCTGCGCGCACTGCTGGTCTTCACCGCCGTGCTGGGCATCGGCTATCCGGTACTGATCTGGCTGATCGCCCAGGCGCCGTTCCTGTCCGACAGGGCCGACGGTTCGATGCTCCACGTGGGGGCAGGGCCGGTCGGCAGCAGCCTCATCGGCCAGTCCTACACCGATGCCGACGGCAACCCGTTGCCGCAGTACTTCCAGGGACGGCCGTCGGCGGCCGGAGACGGCTACGACCCGATGGCCAGTGGCGCGAGCAACCTGGGCCCGGAGAGCATCGTCGATCAGCCCGGCACACCGAGCCTGCTCACGTTGGTGTGCTCACGCAGCGCCACGACCGGCGAACTGGACGGGGTCAGCGGCGCCCGCCCGTACTGCACGGAAAACGGGGTGGGCGCGGTGCTGTCGGTGATCGGTCCCCGCGACGCCGCTGGCGACGTCGTCCGCCCCACCACGGTGGTCAGCGTGAACGAGCCGTGCGCGACCACGGCGACGCCGTTCGTCACCGACTACCGGGGAGTCCGGGTGCGTTGTGCGGCCGCAGGTGAGGATTACCGCACCGGCCAACTGGTACCTGTGCGCGGAACAGCGTCGGCCGACCCGCCGGTGCCGGCCGACGCCGTCACCGCCGGCGGCAGTGGGCTCGACCCGCACATCTCACCGGCTTACGCCGACCTGCAGGTGAATCGTGTCGCCGCCGCCCGCGGCATGAGTGCCGAGCAGGTACGGGCGCTGATCACCGAGCACACCGAGGGCCGCACGCTGGGCTTCCTCGGTGAACCACGGGTCAACGTGCTTGAGCTGAATCGGCGCTGGATGCAAACACCGCGAACGGGACGTGACGCGGCGTGGATGATGAACCTGTGGTGACATCAGCGCGCCGGTCGAAGCGCGGAGAGCTGCGCATCTACCTGGGCGCCGCGCCGGGCGTCGGTAAGACGTACGCGATGCTCGGCGAAGCGCACCGGCGGCTGGAACGCGGCACCGACCTGGTCGCCGCGGTGGTGGAGACCCACGGCCGCAGCAAGACCGCCGAACTGCTCGCCGGTATCGAGGCGGTGCCCCCGAGCTCATCGAGTACCGCGGTCGGAACTTTCCCGAACTCGACGTCGAGGCGGTGCTCCGGCGCAATCCGCAGGTGGTCCTGGTCGACGAGCTCGCCCACACCAACACCCCCGGCAGCCGAAACCCGAAACGCTGGCAGGACATCGAGGAACTCCTCGACGCCGGCATCACCGTGATCACCACCGTCAACGTCCAGCACCTGGAGAGCCTCAACGACGTCGTCACCCAGATCACCGGCATCGAACAGCAGGAGAAGGTCCCCGACGAGGTGGTGCGGGCCGCCGACCAGGTGGAGCTGGTCGACATCACCCCGGAAGCGTTGCGGCGCAGGCTCGCCCACGGAAACGTGTACGCTCCCGAACGGATCGACGCGGCCCTGTCCAACTACTTTCGCCGCGGCAATCTCACTGCGCTGCGGGAGCTGGCGCTGCTGTGGCTGGCCGACCAGGTCGACGCCGCGCTGGAGAAGTACCGGGCCGACAACAAGATCACCGACACCTGGGAGGCCCGGGAACGCGTCGTGGTCGCCGTGACCGGCGGTCCAGAGTCGGAAACGTTGGTGCGCAGAGCGTCTCGTATCGCCTCGAAGGCCAGCGCCGAACTGTCGGGCACGTGATCCGTGGCGACGGGCTGTCCGGGGCATCAGAGGCCCGAATGGGGAAGATCCGCGAGCTCGCAGCCAGTCTCGGTGCGACGCTCCACACCGTCGTCGGTGACGGCGCCGGTGGGGTGCCGGACGCCCTGCTCGACTTCGCCAGAGAGATGAACGCCACCCAGCTGGTGCTCGGCACGTCCAGACGCTCCCGGTGGGCGCGGATCTTCGACGAGGGCATCGGCGCGGCCGTCGTGCAGAAGTCGGGCCGCATCGACGTGCACATGGTGACCCACGAGCAGGCCGGCGCCGAGCCGCTCTGGGCCAGAGTGACTCCTCGGCAACGTCACGCCGTCTCGTGGCTGGCCGCACTGGCTGTTCCCTCCGTCATCTGCGCGGCCACCGTCCTGCTGCTCGACCCGTTGCTCGGCATCGGTGGCGAGAGCGCGATGTTCTTCATCGGCGTCCTGGTCGTCGCGCTGCTCGGCGGAGTGGCGCCGGCCGCGCTTTCGGCCGTGCTCTCCGGTGTGCTGCTCAACTTCTTCCTCGTCGATCCGCGGCACACATTCACCATCGCCGAGCCTGACAGTGCGATCACGATCGTGGTGCTGCTCGTGGTGGCCGTCGCGGTCGCCGCACTCGTCGACAGCGCGGCCAACCGGGCGCGGGAGTCCCGCCGCGCGGCGCGGGAGGCCGAATTGCTGGCCATGTTCGCCGGGGCGGTGTTGCGCGGCGCCGACCTGGACACGCTGCTCGAACGCGTGCGCGAGGCCTACTCACAGCGGTCGGTGACCCTGGTCCGCGGCGAAGCCGGCGCCGGCGAGGTGGTCGGCTGCGCCGGCGCCGAACCGTGCATGACGCCCGGGTCCGCCGACACGGCCATCGAAGTCGGCTCCAAGGACGACCCCGAGGAATTCTGGTTACTGCTCGCGGGGCGCAAACTCGACGCCAGGGACCGCCGGGTGCTCAGCGCGGTCGCCAACCAGGCCGCAGGTTTGGCCAGGCAGCACGAACTCACCGAGGAAGCCGACCGGGCGCAGGCGATCGCGCGGGCCGACGAACTGCGCCGCTCACTGCTGTCGGCGGTCAGCCATGACCTGCGCACACCGCTGGCCGCCGCCAAGGCCGCGGTGTCGAGCCTGCGCGGTGAGGACGTCGGGTTCTCCCCCGAGGACACCGCCGAGCTGCTGGCCACCGTGGAGGAGTCGATCGATCAACTGTCGGGCCTGGTCGGCAACCTGTTGGACTCCTCCCGGCTCGCAGCCGGGGTGGTGCGTCCGCAGCTGCAGTCGGTGTATCTGGAGGAGGCGGTGCCGCGCGCGCTGCTCGGAATCAGCCGCAGCAGCACGGGTTTACGGGCGGGGCTGGACCGGGTCAAGGTGGAGGTCGGCGACTCGGTGGTGATGGCCGACAGCGGCCTGCTGGAGCGGGTGCTGGCCAACGTGATCGACAATGCGCTGCGCTACGCCCCTGACGGCCCGGTGCGGGTCACGGCGGGGCAGGTCGGCGACCGCGTCCTGATCGCCGTCGCCGACGAGGGGCCGGGCCTCGCGCGCGGCGCCGAGGACGAGCTGTTCGCGCCGTTCCAGCGGCTCGGCGATCAGGACACCAGCAGCGGTGTCGGACTTGGTCTTTCGGTGGCCCGAGGTTTCGTCGAGGCGATGGGCGGCACCATCTCGGCGACCGACACCCCCGGCGGCGGGTTGACCATCGAGATCGACCTGGCGGCATCGCGATGAACTCGGTCAAGACCCGAGTCCTGGTCATCGACGATGAGCCGCAGATCCTGCGGGCGCTGCGGATCAACCTGTCGGTGCGCGGCTATGCGGTGTACACCGCGGCCACCGGAGCCGAGGCGCTCAAGACGGCCGCCGATCACAAGCCCGACGTGATCGTGCTCGATCTCGGGCTGCCCGACATGTCGGGCATCGAGGTGCTCGCCGGTCTGCGGGGGTGGCTCTCGGCGCCGGTGATCGTGCTGTCCGCGCGCAGCGACTCGACCGACAAGGTGGAGGCGCTCGACGCCGGCGCCGACGACTACGTCACCAAACCCTTCGGCATGGACGAATTTCTGGCCCGCCTACGGGCAGCGGTGCGTCGTGGCACCGCCGCCGCCGACACGGACGAGCCCGTCGTCGAGACGGCGTCGTTCACCGTCGACCTCGCGGCGAAGAAGGTCACCAAGAACGGCGTCGAGGTGCACCTGACGCCGACCGAGTGGGGCATGCTGGAAATGCTCGTGCGACACCGCGGCAAGCTGGTCGGCCGAGAGGAACTGCTCAAAGAGGTGTGGGGACCGGCTTACGCCAAGGAGACCCACTACCTGCGGGTGTACCTGGCGCAACTGCGGCGCAAGCTCGAAGACAACCCGTCACACCCAGTGCACCTGCTCACCGAAGCCGGCATGGGCTACCGCTTCCAGCAGTAGCGCCCAGCCCCCCGCGGAATAGCGTTCCTGGCTGTTGCCGCAGGCGATTTCGCGACCAGGAATGCTATTCCGCGGGGGACGTGACGGGGAATTCCTCGGCCAGCGCGATCAGCTTGGCGCGCACCAGGTCTGGCTGCTCGTCGAGAATGAAATGCCCTCCGTCGACGACCTCGATCTTGTAGTCGTCGGCCCGCGCCGTCTCCGCCGCGGCGAGATCCGGGTGGATCGCGGTGTCCTTGCGGCCGAACAACACCCGCGTCGGCACCGTCGACCATCGGCGCTCACCGTTGCGCACACCGGCAGGCACCTCCTTGGTCAGGAACGTGCGGTAGGTGTCGCGGGCCGTCCGGGCCACCACCGGATCCCGGAAGCGGTCGGCATACACCCGCGCCGTCTGCGGATCAATCTTGGCCGCCACCCGGAAGATCAGCTTCTCCAGGTACGGGGTGCGGCGCTGCAGCGGCACCCCCACCGACGCCACGAACGGCTGGTAGAGCAGGAACCGCCACAGGTGCGGCGCCATCGCCTTCGGCGGCACCCACACGTGGGCGATGTTCAGCGCCAGGTAGGCGTCGACGCGTTCAGGTACCCGCAGCGTGAGCAGGTGGCCGATGTAGCCGCCCCAGTCATGGCCGACGAGCAGCAGCCGGTCCAGGCCCATGGCGTCCATCAGCGCCACGAGGTCGCTGACCACGTCCTCCTTGGCCCATTTGTGCGGGGCCGGCCCAGACCATCCGTAGCCCGGCAGATCGGGCGCGATGATGCGCAGCCCCTCAGGCGGGTCGGCGAGCAGCGAACGGTAGGCCCAGTGGTGCTGCGGCCAGCCGTGCAGTGCCAAGACCGGCCTGCCGTTCTCGGGACCGGCCTCGGTCACGTGGAAATCGACGCCTCGGGCGGTGACGCGGCTGCGGCGCACCCCGTCGATCGGCGGGGGTTGGTTCGTCATGTTCCAGAGAGTAATCGGCAGGTACTACGGTGCTCCTATGCCCGGGTATCGCGACCTCTTCGACGCCAGCATCAACGACGCGATCGCGTTCTGGAAAGACGCAGCCCGCGCCGTGACGTGGACACGGCCGCCCGAGCGCATCCTCGATGACGGCAACCCGCCGCTCTACCGATGGTTTCCCGATGCCGAGCTCAACACCAGCGCGAACGCGCTGGACCGGCACGTCGCCGACGGCCGCGCCGATCAGCCCGCACTGATCTACGACTCGGCGGTCACCGACACCAAACGCACCTACACCTACGCCGAACTGCTCGATCAGACCGCGCGGTTCGCCGGTGTGCTGCGCGGCCTCGGCGTCGGCAAGGGCGACCGGGTGGTGATCTACATGCCGATGATCCCCGAGGCCGTCATCGCGATGCTGGCCTGCGCGCGTCTGGGCGCGGTGCATTCGGTGGTGTTCGGCGGCTTCGCCCCCCATGAGCTGGCGGTCCGCATCGACGACGTGCGCCCGACGGTGATCGTGTCGGCGTCGTGCGGCATCGAGCCGTCGCGCTGCGTCGAGTACAAGCCGCTGCTCGACGCCGCGATCGGGATGGTCGCCCACCCGCCCAAGCACTGCGTGGTGGTGCAGCGGGACCGACTGCAGTGCGACCTGGTCGACGGCCGGGACCTGGCGTGGTCGGACGTGATGGCCGACGCCGAACCGGTCGACGCGGTGCCGGTGGCGGCCACCGACCCGCTGTACGTGCTGTACACCTCCGGCACCACCGGCAAGCCCAAGGGCATCGTCCGCGACAACGGCGGGCACGCGGTGGCGCTGCTGTGGACCATGCGCCACATCTACGACATCGACCCCGGTGACGTGTTCTGGGCCGCTTCGGACGTGGGCTGGGTGGTCGGCCACTCCTATATCGTCTACGCGCCGCTGCTGCTCGGCGCCACCACGGTGCTCTACGAGGGCAAGCCGGTCGGCACCCCCGACCCGGGGGCGTTCTGGCGGGTGGCCTCCGAGCACGGGGTCAAGGCGCTGTTCACCGCACCGACGGCGATCCGCGCCATCCGCAAGGAAGACCCACACGGCAAGTATCTGGACGACTACGACCTGTCCGGGCTGAAGTACCTGTTCCTGGCAGGCGAACGCCTCGACCCCGACACCTACCACTGGGCGTCGGAGAAACTCGGCATCCCGGTCGTCGACCACTGGTGGCAGACCGAGACGGGCTGGCCGATCGCCGCGAATCCGATGGGTACGGAACAACTTCCGCTCAAAGCCGGCTCCCCCACCGTGCCGATGCCCGGCTACGACGTGCGCATCCTGCACGACCACGGACACGAGTGCGCCCCGGGAGAGGAAGGAGCGATCTGCATCAAGCTGCCGCTGCCGCCCGGCACGCTGCCCACGCTGTGGAACGCCGACGACCGCTACCAGGCGTCGTACCTGACCGAGCACCCCGGCTTCTACCTCACCGGTGACGGCGGCCATTTCGACGAAGACGGCTACCTGTTCGTGATGGGACGGATCGACGACGTCATCAACGTCGCCGGGCACCGCTTGTCCACCGGCGCGATCGAGGAGGTGCTGGCGACCCATCCGGCGGTGGCCGAGTGTGCCGTGATCGGCGTCGCCGACGAGATCAAAGGCCAGGCGCCGCGCGGTCTCGTCGTGGTCAAGGCCGGCGCGAACGTCGACGGGCTGGCCGAGGAACTCGTGCAGCTTGTGCGCGACGAGATCGGCGCCGTGGCGGCGTTCAAGGTCGTCGACGTGGTGCCGGCGCTGCCGAAGACACGCTCGGGCAAGATCCTGCGCAAGACGATGCGCGGGCTGGCCGCCGGCCGGGACGAACCGGTGCCGTCGACCATCGAGGATCCGTCCGTGCTCGACGCGCTGGGCCCCATCCTGCGACCCTGACCCCGCCGGCGGCGTGTTACGGCCCGCCGAGGATGGGTATCTCCCGAGCACGCTCGTCGATCAGCGGTGCGGAAGGAGGCGGGTCATGTCGTCGGCGGCCCCCAAATACATGGCGGTACAGGGTGCGGCGATGATCGTGGCGTCCGTGCTCACCATCCTCGGCGTGCTGGGCTTCGTGCCCGGCGTGACGTCCGGACTCGACCAGCTCGGCTGGTTCGGTCAACATTCCGGGGCCCGTTTGTTCGGCACGTTCACCGTGTCGATGCTGCTCAACCTCGCTCACCTGGTCGTCGGTGCGGCGGGCTTCTATTTCGCCCGCTCGTACGCGGGGTCGCGGGCGTACCTGCTGGCCGGCGGTGTGCTGTACATCGGACTGTGGCTGTACGGCACGTTCGTCGAAGTCGGCAGCGACGCACACGTGATTCCGCTCAACGCCGCCAGTAACTGGCTGCACCTAGGTCTCGGATCGGTGATGGTGCTGCTGGCGGTGACACTGGCCGGTCAGCACGATCCGACCAAGCGGCGCGCACGACTGCGCCGCCCGGCCGCGCAATGAGGACCTCAGACCAGTTCGGGCACCCTCAGGTGCGCGATCGCCAACTCGAAGTCGCCCTCCTCCAGCACTTCTGCGTCCGCTTGTGCCACGGTCGCGTCGCGCAGCCGGTCAAGCCGGGACCGGTTCCGCTGTAGCGCTTCGGCGCTGTCGTACGCCGACGACACCACCGCCCTTGCCGTTGTCCTGTTCACCAACAAGCTTGTGCTGCAATGCCCTTCGAGTTCGTCGAGGGCCGGCAACACCTGATTCCGGAAGATGTCGATCCCGGAGTCGATATGGCTCGGGTCGATCTTGGCCCAGCTGACCCGCACGCGGGCGCCTTCGGCGCTCTCGTGGTGGCGGTGCATGACGGCGATCTCCCAGTCCGCCATCTCCACGTTGCCGCCCAGGATCTGCGCCGCGCGGTCACGCACCTCGCGGACCAGTGGTGCGCTGGCACGCATCGCCTCCTCGGTCTGCCAGGCGCTGGTGGCGATGCATCGGCCCGATTTCCGGTCGGCGAGCAGCGAGAAACCGATGAACCCGTGCAACTTCTGCAGCTCGGGCATCACCGACCCGCGGATGTAGGCGATTCCGTCATCGACCGATGGCGGCCGCCCCCAGACGGTCGTTGTTCGTGCGTACACAATCCGCCTCCTTCGGACGAGGCAGCGCCGTGACGGCGCTGCCGTCGGGCTGATTGTCCTCCGCCGGGCGGCGGGCAGCAATGGCCGGAAGCGATGCCGCCTCAGGCGATCGACAACGCGATCCCGTCCAGGATGTCGTGCTCGCTGACCACCAGGTCGCTGATGCCGGCCCGCTCCCCCAGCAGCGCCGCCAGCTCCTGCACGATCAACGCCCCGCCGCCGATGACGTCGACGCGCCCCTCGTGCATGGGCCCCAGCGCGGCGCGCTGCCGGCGCGTCATCGCCAGCAGATCGGCGCAGACCGGGAGCAGATCGTCGAAGCTCACCCGGGACAGATGGATGGCCTCGGAATCGTAGGTGGTCAGCTTGCGCGCGAGCGCCGCCAGCGTGGTCATCGTGCCCGCCACCCCCACCCAGGTGTGCGCCCGCTCCACCGGCACCGCGGCGACGACGTCGGCCAGCGCGTCCCGGATCACCGCGCGGGCGGCGTCGATCTCCTCGCCGGTGGGCGGATCGGAGCGCAGGCACCGTTCGGTCAACCGCACGCACCCGATGTCGGCCGAGTACGAGGCCTCCACCTCCCCGTAACGGCCGGAGCCCAGCACCACCTCGGTCGAGCCGCCCCCGAGGTCGACGACGACGAAAGGCCCTGCCGCAGCGTCGAGTTCACCCACCGCGCCGCGGAATGACAGTTCGGCCTCTTCGGTGCCGGTGATCACCTCGGCCACCGCGCCGGGCACCACGGCGCCCAGCACCTCCGAGGTCATCGCGAAGAACTCGTCACGGTTGGTGACGTCCCGCGCCGCCGATGTCGCCACCATCCGCACCGCGCCGACGTCGTTGCGGCGCATCAAATCGGCGTAATCGCAGAGGGCGGCATGGGTGCGCGCCAACGCATCCGGCGCGAACTCTCCGGTCGCGTCGACTCCCTGCCCCAGACGCACGATCCGCATCTCGCGGTGGACGTCGCGCAACCCGCCCCCACCGTCGGTGACATCGGCGATCAGCAGGCGAATGGAGTTCGTTCCGCAGTCGACCGCGCCGACCCTCATGCGCGATCCCGCTTCGCGTCTCGCTCGCCCCTCTTCACTGCGTCCACACCTTCCTGTCCAGGATCCCCGCCATGGCTGGCTCGGCGGCCAGCACCGCCAACGCCTCGTCTCCGAACGGGTTCACGCCCGGCCCCTTGGCCAGGGAATGAGCGATCACCACGTGCAGGCACTTGACCCGGTCCGGCATACCGCCGCCGGAGAACGTGGTGCCCAGCGGTTCGATCGCGTCGCGCTCGGCCAGATACGACTCATGCGCCCGCCGGTACGCCGCGGCCAACTCCGGATCCGCGGCCAGGCGATCGGTCATCTCCCGCATCATCCCCGATGACTCCAGCCGGCTCGCCGCCGCGGTCAGCGCGGGATGGGTCAGGTAGAACAGCGTCGGAAACGGGGTTCCGTCAGGCAGTCTCGGTGCGGTCTTGACCACCGCGGGCTCGCCGTTGGGACACCGGTAGGCGATCTCCAGCACGCCGCGCGGCTCCCGGCCCAACTGCCGCGCGACCGCCTCCAGATCCGTCGGCTCAACCATGAGGCGCCGGAACGGGTGGGGGGCCGCCCGGCGCGCCGGGCGGTGGGGGCGGCATGGGCGGCATGGGCGGCGAGATCCCATGCGGCGCATCGGCGATGGTGTGCCACAGCGTGGTGTACCACGGATCGTTGCTCTTGGCTTCGGCCAGCTCTTCAGGCGAGGACTCCGGCTCGGTGGCCCCCGGCGGCAGTTGCACCTGATACGGGATCTCGCCGGGCATCACGAACCCCAACCGCTCCCGCGCCTGCGCGGCGATGAACACCGGATCGGCGAATCTGGCCTTCTGCTCTTCGAGTTCGGCGATCTGCTCGCGCAGCTGGGCCTCGCTGGCCTGAAGCTGCTTCATCTCGGTGCGCTGCGAGAAGTACGTCCGAACCGGCCCGGCGATCGTCAACGTCAGCACGCAGACGAGGGCGGCCAGGATGGCCGCCCGTCGCGCGGCCGAGCCGAACCGCTGTTCGGCGGCCTGCTCGGCCGACGAGATGATCGACTGCCTGATCGAACCGGCACCGCTGTCCTCGTCTCCGTCATCGAACCCGGAATCGGTTGCCGGCCCGGCGATCTCCTTCGGGGACCGCGGGTCGGCACCTCGCGTCTCGCGACGCGCCGACACACTGCGCGGCTTGGCCCGCCCGGAGTCACCGGATTTGCCCGGCTTACCCGGACGGGGCGAGGGTGCCTTTTTGCTCCTCGCGTCCGCAGAGCCCTTTTTGCTCCTCGCGTCCGCAGAGCCCCTTTTGCGCGGGTCGGGCCGATTCGCTTCGGGCACGGGCTATTTGGTCTCCACACTGAAACGAGGGAAGGCCAGGTCGCCGGCGTAGCGGGCCGCGTCGCCCAGCTCCTCTTCGATGCGCAGCAGCTGGTTGTACTTCGCCACCCGCTCGCTACGCGCCGGGGCGCCGGCCTTGATCTGACCGCTGCCCACCGCCACGGCGAGGTCGGCGATCGTGGTGTCCTCGGTCTCGCCGCTGCGGTGGCTCATCATCGTCTTGTAGCCGGCGTTGTGGGCCAGCGCCACCGCGTCGAGGGTCTCGGTCAGCGTGCCGATCTGGTTCACCTTGACCAGCAGCGCGTTCGCGGCGCCCCGCTCGATGCCCTCCTCGAGCCGCTCAGGGTTGGTGACGAACAGGTCGTCGCCGACCAGCTGCACCTTGTCACCGATCGCGGCGGTCAGCGCGACCCAGCCGTCCCAGTCGTCCTCGGCCAGCGGATCCTCGATGGACACCAGCGGGTACGCCCCGATCAGCTGCTCGTAGAACGCGGCCATCTGCTCGGCGGTCCGGGTCTCCTTCTCGAACGCGTAACCGGTGCCCGCGGTGTAGAACTCGGTGGCGGCGACATCGAGCGCCAGCGCCACCTCGGATCCGACCTTCAGACCCGCGGCCTCGATGGCGGTGGCGATCAGGTCGAGTGCGGCGGTGGTGCCGGGCAGGTCGGGGGCGAACCCGCCCTCGTCGCCCAGGCCGGTGGCCAGGCCCTGCTTCTTGAGCACCGACTTCAGCGAGTGGTACACCTCCGCACCCCACCGCAGCGCTTCCTTGAAGCTCGGGGCGCCGATCGGCGCGATCATGAACTCCTGGACGTCGACGCCGGTGTCGGCGTGCGCGCCGCCGTTGATGATGTTCATCATCGGCACCGGGAGGATGTGCGCGTTGGGACCGCCGAGGTAGCGGAAC
The DNA here is from genome assembly GCF_054786995.1 of Mycobacterium sp. ZZG. Lineage (NCBI taxonomy): Bacteria > Bacillati > Actinomycetota > Actinomycetes > Mycobacteriales > Mycobacteriaceae > Mycobacterium > Mycobacterium sp. ZZG. The sequence goes on along the minus strand of NZ_JBTBFV010000017.1, from coordinate 58,802 downwards.
AACGGCAGCTCCGCCGATTGCGCCGCGGCCTTGGCCACCGCCAGCGACACGCCCAGGATCGAGTTGGCACCCAGCCGCGACTTGTCGGGGGTGCCGTCGAGATCGACGAGCGCCTGGTCGACGAGGCGCTGCTCGTCGGCGCCCAGCCCGATTACCGCCGGGGCGATCTCGTCGAGCACCGCCTCGACCGCCTTCTGGACGCCTTTGCCCAGGTAGCGGGACCCGCCGTCGCGCAGCTCGACCGCCTCGTGTTCGCCTGTGGAAGCGCCGGAGGGCACCGCGGCACGGGACACCGTGCCGTCCAGCAGACCCACCTCGACCTCGACTGTCGGATTCCCCCGGGAATCGAGGATCTCGCGGGCACCGACCTGCTCGATGATGGGCACTTTGTCGCCTCCTGGTCTCTGCTCAGACGTTTTCGGCATTGAGCCTAGATCGTGGCCCGTCAGCGAGTGCGGTCAGAGCGGATGTCCCTGCGCATACGCCGTCGCCCAGTCCCGGACCGTGCGCGCGTACTGGTCGGAATGGTTGTAGGCCCGCAGTGCGTCCATCCAGCCCCGCGCCTTGGACAGATCCTTGCCCCGCCAGCACAGATAGCCGGCCGCCGACAGCGCCGCGTCGTCGATGTTGTCGGCGCTGATGTCACCGTCGTTGTTCGCGTCGACCCCGTACAGCCGCCACGTCTCGGGGATGAACTGCATCGGCCCCATGGCCCGCGCGTACGGCTCGTCGCCCCTGTTCTCGATCGCCGGGTCGTGGCTGACCGAATCGTGATCCATGATCACCCGATTCCCGCCGGTTCCGTCGAGCAGCACACCGCGGATCGGGGGCGTCACCTCACCGTCGGGGGCGACTGTCGCGCCGCGGTAGGTGCCGTGGTGACTCTCCACCTGACCGATGCCGGCCAGCGTCGTCCACTTCACGTGACATCCCGGGTTCTCCACCTCGGCCACCCGCGCCGCGTAGGCGTAGGCCTCCAAGGCGGTGGCCGGGATGCCCAGCGCGGGAGCCCGTTCGGCAGCCCATTCGCGCAGCTGATCGGCCGGACGGCCCTTGGCGTAGGTGTCGATCTGCGGCACCGGGTCGCCGGGCGGGGGCGGCACTCCGTCGGGAATCACGGTGCCGAGCTGCCACGAGCAGCTCGAAGCCATGAGCAGCGCTGTCGCGCCGATCACGGCTACCGCCTGCAGCCCACGCACCCGCGTCACCGGACTCCCTCAACCCGCTCTGGTTCGTAGCCCATGTTCCCACGCACAACGGAGTAGACGACTGACACCGGGCCGGAGACCGCGGGTGTACATTTCTCGGTGCGCCTCTGAAAATGAGGGCAGCCACACCTTGCTTTGGATAGCCGAAGCACAGTGGGCGACGCGTAGCGAGGGACAATTCGATGGGTGCTGCCACCGACCATCTGGTCACCACCTACTACGCGGCCCCGAACATCACCTCACAGCTTTTTGGCAGCGGACTCATAGGTCTGAGGGAAGGCCTGGAAGCCGCGATCGTGGTGTCGATCCTGGTCGCGTTCCTGACCAAATCCGACCGCCGCGACGCGCTGCGGTGGGTGTGGTTGGGTGTCGGCGCCGCGGTGGCCTTGACCGTCACGGTGTTCCTGACCATCCAGTTCGGCTCCAACACCATCACCGGGCTGGCCGCCGAGGCGATCGCCGGCGTCGCGTCGCTGATCGCGGTCGGCATCGTCACGACCATGGTGCTGTGGATGAAGAAGGCCGCCGCCTCCCTCTCCGGTGAGCTGCGCAGCGACATGGCCCGCGCGCTGGAGACCGGACCACTGGCGGTCACGCTGCTCGCGTTCCTGGCCGTCGGCCGCGAAGGCGTCGAGACCGCGCTGTTCATGGTGGGCTATGCCGAGGCGCAGACCGTCTGGCCGCTGATCGGGCTGATCGTCGGCGTCGCCGTCGCCGGTGCTATCGCCTACGGCATCTACCGCGGCGCACTGCGCATCAACCTCGCGAAATTCTTCACCTACACCGGCGTGTTCCTGATCGTCATCGCGGCGGGCATCCTGTCGTACGGCATCGGCGCGCTCCAGACCGTCGGCTGGGTTCCCGGCCTGGCCAACAGAGCCTTCGACATCAGCACCTGGTTCAACTGGTCGTCCTGGTACGGCGAGGTCATCCAGGGCATTTTCAACGTCACACCGACCCCGACCGTGCTGCAGCTGGTCGGTTATCTGGCCTACCTCGGCGTCGTGCTGGCGCTGTTTTTGCGGCCGACACCGGCGCCGACCCGCAAGACCCCGACCACACCTGATCCCTCTCCCGAAAGGTCCACCACGTGAAGGTTCATCCCTCTGTCGCAGTGCTCGCGGCGGCCACGGCGGCGTTCGCGCTGGCCGGCTGCCAGGCCAAGGAAGAGGCGCCGGCGGCGTCCGAGTCCGAGGGCGGCGGCGCCTCCTCGGAGATCACCGTGGAGGCGTCGGACACCTCGTGCCAGTTGTCCGGCACCGAGGGCACGACCGGCGCCACCACGTTCGTCATCACCAACAACGGCAGCAAGGTCACCGAGTTCTACGTCTACGGCGAGGGCGAACGGGTGATGGGCGAGGTCGAGAACATCTCCCCCGGCCTGCAGCGCAAGCTGATCGTGCAGCTCAGCCAGCCAGGCACCTACCAGACCGCCTGCAAGCCGGGCATGATCGGCGACGGCATCCGCGGCGACTTCACCGTCACCGGCGACGAGGTGCAGATCGACACCGAGGGCAAGTTCAAAGAGGCCGCCGACAACTACAAGCGCTACGTCAACAGCCAGGTCGAGGCGCTGGTCCCGGCCGTCGAGGCGTTCGTGGCGGCCATCAAATCCGGCGACATCGAGGGCGCCAAGGCGCAGTACCCGACCTCGCGCGTGTACTACGAGCGCATCGAGCCCGTCGCCGAGTCGTTCCCCGACGACCTCGATCCACGCATCGATCTGCGCGAGGCCGACCTGGAGCCCGGCCAAAAGTGGACCGGCTTCCACCGGCTGGAGAAGGACCTGTGGGTGACCGGCCCGCAGCCCGACACCAATGAGATCGCCGATCAGCTGGTCGCCGACGTCAAGGAGCTGCAGGCCGGGGTCAGTGCACCGGACTTCACGGTGGACTCCACCCAGATCGCCGGCGGTGCGCAGGGTCTGCTCGACGAGATCGCCACCAGCAAGATCACCGGTGAAGAGGACATCTTCAGCCACACCGACCTGTGGGACTTCAACGCCAACCTGCAGGGGTCGCAGACCGCGGTGGCGTCGGTGCGCCCGATCCTTGACGAGCGCAACCCGGACCTGGGCACTCGGGTCGACCAGCGCTTCGAGGAAGTCGAAGCCCTCTTGGAGAAGTACCGCGAAGGCGATGGTTTCGTGCTGTACGACAAGGTGACTGAGCCTGAACGACAGGAGCTCTCGCGCGCGATCGATGCGCTGAGCAAGGAGGTAAGCCAGGTGCAAGGTGTCATCGCACCCCAATGACCCGGAGTCGCCGGTCGAGCCCGAACCACAGCGGTCCGGGCTCAGCCGGCGCAAGCTCTTCGGCGCCGCGGGTGTCACCGCGGCGGTCGTCGGCGCGGCCGGTGCGGGAGCACTGGCCGGCCGCGCGTCGGCCGCCTCGACGCCCAACCACCTCGACTCCGCCGTACCTTTCCGCGGCGAGCATCAGGCGGGCATCATCACCGAAGCCCAGGACCGGATGCACTTCGCGACGTTCGACGTGACCACCAGGAGCCGCGACGACGTCGTCAAGATGCTGGCCGACTGGACCGAGATGGCCGAACGGATGACGCAGGGCAAGGAGGCGTTCCCGAACGGCTCCACCGGCCAGAACCCGTACTCCCCGCCGACCGACACCGGCGAGGCGCTGGGCTTGCCCCCGTCGCAGTTGACGCTGACCATCGGGTTCGGGCCGTCGTTCTTCGTCAAGGACGGCGTGGACCGGTTCGGCATCGCCGACAAGCGGCCCGCCGAACTCGTCGACCTGCCGAAGTTCCCGAACGAGAAGATCGATCCGGCCCGCAGCGGCGGCGACATCGTCGTGCAGGCCTGTGCCAACGATCCGCAGGTGGCCGTGCACGCGATCCGCAACCTGGCCAGGATCGGCTTCGGCACCGTCGCGGTGCGCTACTCGCAGCTGGGGTTCGGCCGCACCTCGTCGACCACGCGGGAGCAGACCACACCGCGAAACCTGTTCGGATTCAAGGACGGAACGGCCAATCTGCGCTCGGATGAGACCGACAAGCTGGACAGGTTCGTGTGGGTCGGCGACGGCGACGGGCCGGCGTGGCTGACCGGCGGCACCTACCTGGTGGCACGGCGGATCCGGATGCGCATCGAACAGTGGGACCGCACCACGCTGCTCGAGCAGGAGCGGGTGATCGGCAGGCAGAAGGGCAGCGGCGCCCCGATGGGGCTGACCGACGAGTTCGAGGAACTCGACCTCGACCTGACCGACGACAAGGACAAGCCGTTGATCGATCCGGTGGCCCATGTCCGTCTGGCGTCGCCGCAGAACCTGGGCGGCATCGAGATCCTGCGTCGCGGCTACAACTTCACCGACGGTTCGGACGGCTTCGGCCATCTCGACGCGGGGTTGTTCTTCATCGCGTTCGTGCGCAACCCCGTGACGCAGTTCGTGCCGATGCAGAACGCGATCTCGCGCAACGATGCGATGAACGAGTACGTCACCCCTACCAGCTCGGCCGTATTCGCCTGTCCCCCAGGTATTCCCGACGGTGACACGTCGACGTTCTGGGGCTCCACGCTGTTCGACTGAGCTTCGGGCCTGGTCCCGGCGCGCCGGTTGACGTCGCTTTCGCCTCACACGTCACACCTATCCACGTTTGGCAGCGAAAGTACGAGAGCAGCGCTGAAAAGCGTGGATACCTGTTACTTCTGGGACTCGACGCCCAGGGCTTCCTCGGACTCGACGCCCTCGATGTCCCCGGCCTCCAGGAGCGCCTCGGGTTCCTGAAGCGCCCCGGCTTCCTGAAGCGCCCCGGGTTCCTGAAGCGCCCCGGCTTCCTGGAGCGCCCCGGGTTCGCCCGGCCAGTGAGCGCGCCATTGGCCGGCGGAGATGACTCCGTGCGGGGCGTCATCGAGTTCCTCGGCCACGTCGGCGCTGCGCCGCGCCACCGTCGCCGCCCGCTCGGCGGCACGCACATCGGCCATGAACTCCAGAACCGCCGAGCGCAACGCGTTCTCGGCGTCGATGTCGGCCGACACCGTCACCGTCGTGATCGCCGCCGGCACCAGATCCGCAGGCACCCCGCCGGTCTCGGCGCGGGCCAGCACCTTCTGCGCCAGCGCCAGCGCGGGCTGCGCGGTGGGAATGTCGTCCATGATGGACTCCCGCGTGGAGCGCTCCAGGGCCTTGCGCTGCTCCCACTGCGCCAGCTGGTCTTCCAGCGAGATCGATTCTCCGGCAAGGACTGCCGGCACCCGGTTGCCGAGCTTGCGGACCAGCGCGTCGGCCACGTCGTCGATGTCGAACGCGTTCTCGGGGGCATCCTCGGCGATGCGGGCGTGGAACAGCACCTGCAGCAGCACGTCGCCGAGCTCGTCGCGCAGCTCGCTCAGGTCCCCGCCGTGCACCGCGTCGAACAGCTCGTAGGTCTCCTCCAGCAGGTACCGCCGCAGCGAATCGTGGGTCTGCCGGCTCTCCCACGGCCCGGCTGTGCGCAGCTTGTCCATCAGCGCGACCGCGTCCACCAGACGTTCACCGGGCTGCGCGGCGGGTGCGGAGATCACCCTCTCCCCCGCCGCGATCCGTGCTGCGACGGCCGGGTGCTCGCGGTCCGAGGACAGCAGCACCGCCGCGGGTTCGTCGCCGGAACCGGCCAGGCAGGGCCGCGCCGACGGCAGCGACCACGGCACCTTGATCGGCATCTCCTCGGTGTACTGCACGTCACCGGCCAGCAGATCGATCGCCTCGATGGGAATCAGCGACGGACGCCGCGGGTCCACCAGGACGACCGTCATGAGCCACCTCCGAACTTGGTTATATCAACTTCCCCGTCCGGTTTCCCATCGATGGCCAGCAACAATCCCGCCACGAACGCCACCAGTTCGACGTCGCGGATGCGCGGCGAGCCCACCCCGCTGCCCGCCCGCGGGATCGGCACCTGCACCGTCGAGGTGGTGGCGCGGTAGTTCGCCCCCGAATAGAGCCGCTTGAGCCGCAGCTGCGCCGAGTCCGGCAGCGTCAACGGCGCGATCCGCAACGTCGACGCCGACGGGGCGCCGATCTCGGTGACGTCGTGCGCACGCGCCAGCAGCCGCAGACGTGCCACCGCGACCAGCCGCAGCGCCGGCTCGGGCAGTGGCCCGTAGCGGTCGATGAGCTCTTCAACAACCCGGTCCACCGCGTCGTCATCCGGCGCCGCGGCCAGCCGGCGATAGGCCTCCAACCGCAGCCGGTCGCTGCCGATGTAGTCCGGTGGCAGATGCGCATCGACCGGCAGATCGATCCGGACATCCTTCGGTTCTTCAGCTGTGGCAACGGTTTTCCCGTCCGCGGCGGCCCGATATGCCTCCACGGCCTCACCGACCAGCCGCACGTACAGGTCGAAGCCGACGCCGGCGACGTGCCCGGACTGCTCGGCGCCCAATACGTTTCCGGCGCCGCGGATTTCGAGGTCCTTCATCGCCACCGCCATGCCCGCGCCCAGGTCATTGTTCTGCGCGATGGTGGCCAGCCGGTCATAGGCGGTCTCGGTCAGCGGAACCTCGGGCGGATACAGGAAGTACGCGTAGCCGCGTTCCCGGGACCGGCCCACCCGGCCGCGCAGCTGGTGCAGCTGCGACAACCCGAAAGTGTCCGCGCGCTCGACGATCAGCGTGTTGGCGTTCGAGATGTCCAGCCCGGTCTCGACGATCGTGGTGCACACCAGGATGTCGTACTCCCGGTTCCAGAACCCCTCGACGGTCTTCTCGAGCTGCTCCTCGGGCATCTGCCCGTGCGCGACCGCCACCCGCGCCTCGGGCACCAACTGGCGCACCTTGGCCGCGGCGGAGTCGATGGTGCGCACCCGGTTATGGATGTAGAACGCCTGCCCGTCGCGCAGCATCTCGCGGCGCAGCGCCGCGGCGACCTGCTTGTCGTCGTGCGGGCCGACGTAGGTCAGCACCGGGTAGCGCTCCTCGGGCGGGGTCAGGATCGTCGACATCTCGCGGATGCCGGCCAGGCTCATCTCCAGGGTGCGCGGGATCGGGGTCGCGCTCATGGTCAGCACGTCGACGTGGGTGCGCATCGACTTGATGTGCTCCTTGTGCTCGACGCCGAACCGCTGCTCCTCGTCGACGATGACCAGACCGAGGTCCTTCCACGTCACGCCGGTCTGCAGCAGCCGGTGGGTGCCGATCACGATGTCGACCGACCCGTCCTTCATGCCCTCGATGGTGGCGCGGGACTCGGCCGGGTCGGTGAACCGCGACAACCCCTTCACGGTGACCGGGAAGCCCGTCATCCGCGCGGTGAACGTCTGCAGATGCTGATCGGCCAGCAGCGTCGTCGGCACCAGCACCGCGACCTGCTTGCCGTCCTGGACCGCCTTGAACGCCGCCCGCACCGCGATCTCGGTCTTGCCGTAGCCGACGTCGCCGCAGATCACCCGGTCCATCGGGACCGGCTTCTCCATGTCGGACTTGACCTCGGTGATCGCGGTGAGCTGGTCGACGGTCTCGGTGAACCCGAACGCGTCCTCCATCTCGGTCTGCCACGGCGTGTCCGGGTTGAACGCGTGCCCGGCCGAGGCCTGCCGCTTGGCGTACAACGCGACAAGCTCGGCGGCGATCTCGCGCACCGCGCGGCGCGCCTTGGTCTTGGTGTTGGCCCAGTCGCTGCCGCCGAGCCGGCTCAGCGTGGGCGCCTCACCGCCGACGTAGCGGGACAGCTGGTCCAGCGAGTCCATCGGCACATACAGCTTGTCGGTGCCCCCACCCCGCTTGGAAGACGCGTACTCTAATACCAAGTACTCGCGGCGCGCGCCGCCGACCACCCGCTCGGTCATCTCGACGAAGCGCCCGATGCCGTGCTGATCGTGCACCACCAGATCGCCCGCGGTCAGCGCGAGCGGGTCGACGACGTTGCGGCGTTTGGCGGCGAGCTTCTTGCCCTCGGTGGCCGACGCTCGGTTGCCGGTCAGATCGGTCTCGGTGACCACCACAAGATTGGCGCCGGGGAACACCGCACCGTCGTGCAGCGGCCCCTTGATCACCCCGACCACGCCCGCCCTGGGCTGCTCACCCGGCTCCAGAACGGTTGCGGGCGTGTCGGTTTCGGAGAGCTGCTCGACCACCCGCTTGCAGGTTCCGCTGCCCGGGGTGACGACCGCGCCGTAGCCGCCGGTGACCACGTGGGCGCGCAGCATCGCGAAGATCTCATCGAGGGTGTGCTGTTGGCCCCGCGCTGTCGGCGCGGGCCGGATGTCGACGGTGATCGAGTCCCCCGAACCGCTGTCGAGCTGGCTCAGCGTCCACCACGGATGCCCACCGGCCCGGGCCGCGTCCCGGGCGTCGTCGAACCCGACGTAGCCCGACGCGCCGAGCGTCTCGATGTCGATGGGCACGTCCCCGCCGACGGCCGCGGTCGACCACGACGCCTCCAGGAACTCCCGGCCCGTCTTGATCAGGTCGGCCGCGCGGGTGCGCACCTTCTCCGGATCGCACACCAGTATCGGCGTGCCGTCGGGCAGATGGTCGGGCAGCGTCGCGAAGTCGCTGGGCCGCAACAGCGGAAGAAGTGCCTCCATGCCGTCCACCGGGATGCCCTCGGCCAGCCGGGCCAGCATGTCCGGCACGCTGCCCGGCACACTGTTCTCCAGCACCGGATGCTCGGCCGACAGCGCCGCGGCGCGCTCGCGAACGTCGGCGGTCAGCAGCAGCTCGCGACACGGCACCGCGATCATCGTGTCGATCTCGATCTCGGGGATCGACCGCTGATCGGCGACCGAGAACATCCGCATCTCGGAGATCTCGTCGCCCCAGAACTCGATGCGCACCGGGTGTTCGGCCGTCGGCGGGAAGACGTCGAGAATGCCGCCGCGGACCGCGAATTCACCGCGCTTGCCGACCATGTCCACCCGGGTGTAGGCCAGGTCGACCAGACGTGCGACCGTCGCGTCGAAGTCCGTCTCGTCACCGACGGTCAGCGTGACCGGGTTGACCTCGGCCAGATCGGGGGCCATCGGCTGCAGCAGCGACCGCGCGGTCGTCACCACGACCCGCAACGGCGGCCCGAGCCGGGCGTCGCCGGGGTGGGCCAGCCGGCGCAGCAGCATCATGCGCGCGCCGACGGTGTCCACACCGGGCGAGAGCCGCTCGTGCGGCAACGTCTCCCACGACGGGAACAGCGCGACGGTGTCGCCGAAGACGCCCTGCAGTTCGGCGGTCAGGTCGTCGGCCTCCCGGCCGGTGGCGGTGACCACCAGCAGCGGTGCGGCTTCGGCCGATGCCGGCGCGACCGGCGTGGCCAGCGCGGACGCGACGAACACCCGCGCGCTGGCGGGCCCGACGAGATGGAGATCGGCAGGCCGGTCGGCGGCGCGGCGGGAGATCTCCTGCAGACAGGGATCGCGCAGTGCCAGTTCGACGAGGCCCGCGATCGGGGTGTGGACATGGGGGGTCCCCGATACGGTCATGATGCGTCCATCGTAGGCACTCGCCTGCCCGGGCCCCGGGCACCGCAGCCCCCGGGCGGTCACTCCTCGTGCAGCACCGGGTCCGACTCGAGGTGGGTCAACCCGTTCCAGCACAGGTTGACCAGGTGGGCGGCGACGACCTCTTTCTTCGGCTCGCGCACGTCGAGCCACCACTGCGCGGCCATCGACACCGAGCCGACCAGCGCCTGCGCGTACAGCGGCGCCAGGTCGGGGTCCAGCCCGCGGCGGGAGAAATCCCCGGCCAGGATCGAGGCGACCTGGCTCACCGCGTCGTTGAGCAGCGTCGAGTACGTGCCCGAGGTGATGCTGGCCGGTGAGTCGCGGATCAGGATGCGGAAGCCGTCGGTGTGTTCCTCGACATAGGTCAGCAGCGCCAGCGCCACCCGTTCCACCCGCACCCGGGACCTGTTGTTGGTCAGCGAGCGGGTGATGCCGTCGAGCAGCGCCGACATCTCACGGTCGACGACGACCGCGTACAGACCTTCCTTACCGCCGAAATGCTCGTAGACCACCGGCTTGGACACGTTGGCCCGCAGCGCGATCTCCTCGATCGAGGTGCCGTCGAAGCCGCGCTCGGCGAACAGCGACTTCGCGATCTCGATCAACTGCTGGCGCCGCTCGGTGCCGGTCATCCGTGCGCGCGGGGCGCGCACGTGTACGTCGGAACCGCCCGGTTTGTCGGACACAGCCACGCGTCACAGGGTAGACGGTGCAGGCTGCTGCCCCGGGTAGCGTCGACCCTCATGATCACGCTGGACCGGCTGATCAACGTCCTCGGCGGGTACGGTGCGCGCTGGCACGGCGGCGCCGCGGACCGGCAGACCGAACTGCGCAGCGTCGTGCTTCCCGAGGAGGTCGACGGCCGCACCGTCTCGGGCGATGTGCTACTCGCCGTCGGGGCCACCTCGCAGGCCGACGCGCTTCGGTGGGCGCGGGCCGCCCGCGCCGTCGTCGTGCTCACCCGCTGTGAGGACGACGGGTCACCCACCGGCGCCGACCCCGACGGTGTCGCGGTGGTGGTCGTTGATCCGGCGATGCCGTGGAGCGAGTTCGCCGCGATCGTGTACGGGCTGGTCATGGAGGGCCGCGAGACCGAGTCGGGTCGCGGACCCACCGATCTGTTCGCCCTCGCCGACAGCCTGGCGGGGGCGGTCGGCGGCGCCGTCGTGATCGAGGACCGCGCCTCGCAGGTGCTGGCGTTCTCCCGCGGCCAGCAGGACGCGGACCCGGGGCGCGCTGCGACGATCCTGGGGCGACAGGCGCCGCCGGCACTGCGGGAGGTGTTCGAGTCCTACGGCGTGTTCGCGCACCTGGCGGCGTCCGACGATCCGGTGTTCGTGCCGGGCGACGCGGCCATCGGGCTGACCGGCCGCATGGTGGTGGCCGCCCGCGCCGGGCGCGAACTGCTCGGTTCGGTGTGGGTGGCGTGCGCGAGCCCGCTCACCGGGGAGCAGCGCCGCGCGCTGGCCGACGGCGCACACACCGTCGCACTGCATCTGCTGCGCTCCCGGGCCAGCGCCGACCTGGAACGTCAGGTCGAGTCGGAACTTGTGATCCGGCTGCTGGAGTCCCCGGCCGACGCCGCGACGCTGGCCAGCCGGCTCGGGCTGCCTCCGGCGTCGCTGCGGGTCATCGCGCTGCGCGCCGGCGACGAGGGCAGCAGGCACGCGGCTTTGCTGCAGATCTTCGAGCGTGCCACCGCGGGCTTCGGTTGGTCCCGGCCCTCGCGCAGCGCGCTGGCCGACTCCACGGTCTACACGGTGCTGGCCGCCGAACAGGTCGCGGTCGCGCGGGACTGGGTGCATGCGTTGATCGCGACGCTGCCCGAGCAGCTGACCGTGCAGGCCGGGATCAGCGCTCCCGCCGCCGCCGGGGAACTCGCCGTCGCGCGCGCCGAGGCCGACGAGTGCCTCGCGCTGCAGGAGGGCACCGCGACCGCCGTGCCGCCGGCCTACGACGAGTCGTGGGACGACCTGGTGTTGCGGCGGCTGCGCACCGCGGCCCGCAGCGGCCGGACGCCGCACCGGGGCGCGGTCGCCGAACTGCGCGACCACGACCGGACCCACGGCACCGCCTACGTCGCGACGTTGCGGACCTGGCTGCAGGAGCACGGCGATCCCGGGCGCACCGCCGCCGCGCTCGGCGTGCACGAGAACACCGTGCGCTACCGGATGCGACGGATGGCCGAACTGACCGACCTTCGTCTCGACGACGCCGACAAGCGTTTCGCGATGATGATCGAACTCGCCGTGCTGCCCTGACGTTTGTCCTGACGCGACATTTCACTAGGACTGGTTTGTCGGCGACGCACAACACCCGCGGTCATCGGCCACCGCACGATGGAGTCGTCCGTAGCGGTGAGGGAGGTCGTGCGATGTCAGGCGGGTCAGGGATGGATGGCGGTCCCCGATCTGTGATCGTCGTGGGCGCCGGCATCGTCGGCCTGTCCACGGCATGGTTCCTGCAAGACAGGGGCGTCGAGGTCACGGTCGTGGACCGGGCCGGCGTCGCGGCGGGCGCGTCCTGGGGTAACGCCGGCTGGGTGTCTCCCGCGCTCACCGCCCCGCTGAACTCGCCGTCGGTGCTGCGTGAAGGGCTGCGCGCACTTCTCGACCCCGCCGCGCCGCTGCACATACCGCTGCGCGCCGACACCGCGCTGGCGCGGTTTCTGACGCGGTTCGCCGCGAACTGCCGGCCCAGCTCCTGGCGGCACGCCGTCGAGGCCAACGCGGCGCTCAACAACGAGGCCATCGAGACGTTCGACGTCCTCGTCTCCAACGGCGTCGAGGCGCCGGTGACAGACACCTCGCTGGCCGTCGCCTTCCGGGACGCCGGCAACGCCGCCCGGTTCCTGACCGAACTGAGCCACATGCGGACCTGCGATCAGGACCTCTGTGTGGAGGTGCTGACCGGCGCGGCGCTGCAGGAGCAGGTCCCGCTCGCCTCACCGGAGGTCGCGACCGTGGTGAACGTGTCCGGTCAGCGGTTCGTCGACCCCGGCCGCTTCAGCCACGCGCTCGCGCACGCCGTCGCCGAGCGGGGCGCCACGATGCGCACCGGTGAGGTGCGTGGCGTGTCCGGCACCGCCGGCGGCGCCCGCGTCGACCTGCGCTCGGGTGAATCGGTGGGTGCCGACGCCGTCGTGCTGGCCGCCGGCGCCTGGTTACCCGAGCTGACCGGACGCCGGGTGCGTGTCGGGCTGCAGGCCGGGCGCGGTTACTCGTTCACGGTGCCGGTCGACCGCCCGCTGCCGGGACCGATCTACCTGCCCGAGGCGCGGGTGGCGTGCACGCCCTACCGCGGCGGGCTGCGGGTGGCGGGCACCATGGAGTTCCGCCGGCCGTCCGAACCGATGGCGCACCGCCGAATCCACGCGATCATCGCGTCGGCGGCCCCGCTGCTGGACGGCGTGAAATGGGACGAGCGCACCGACCTGTGGGTCGGCCCGCGCCCGGTCACCGATGACGGCAAACCGTTGATCGGCAGGCTCGGCGCCGGCGTGTACGTCGCCGGCGGGCACGGAATGTGGGGTCTCGCCCACGGCCCGGCCACCGGCCGATTGCTGGCCGAACAGATCGTGACCGGCAAACAACCGGAGGCGATGCGGCCGTTCGACCCGCTGCGCGGGCGCGGATCCGCCGCCGACGACGATCTGCTCACTCTTCCCCTCTGACGAGGGTCACCTGGTCGTCAGGGGCGGTGTCATCATCCCGCCCCTGACGACGATCACTCCCAGCGGAAAAGGAACCGAACGTGCAACCCACCGAACACATCTGGATGACCCCGCGGGCCCGCGAGAGCCTGGAACGGGAACTGGCCGAACTGATGGCGGTGCCCAACCCGGCGGGCTCCGACGAATCCGACCGCACCGACCAGGTGGTCGACGCGTGGCTGGCCCGCAAGGAACGCATCCGCCAAATCCACGAACTGCTGAGCCGGGCCGACCTTGCGGTCAGCCCCGCCGATTACGGTGTCGCCGAACCGGGCATGGTGCTCACCGTGCGGTTCGACGACACGGGCGACACCGAGACCTTCCTGCTCGGCACCCGCGGGACCGCCGACTCCGAACTGGACGTCTACAGCGTCAACTCGCCGCTGGGCAGCGCGCTGCTCGGTGCCACCCCGGGACACCAGCGCAGTTACCAGTTACCGAACGGCAGCACCCAATCGGTGACGATCCTGGCCGCCAAGCCGTACGGCGCGCACCAGGCCGGGGAGCCGGCGACGCGGTGAAACCGCCACCGGCGGTGGGTTAGAGTCGCACGCGTACCTCGTTGACCGGTCCGTCGTGGTGTAATCGGCAGCACCTCTGATTTTGGTTCAGATAGTTCAGGTTCGAGTCCTGGCGACGGAGCAGTGCGGCTTGCCCGAGCGGATCCGGCTGCGCTCCGCGATCCGGAAGGACATCTATGCGTGACGCCGCGGTGCTGATTCTGGCGGCGGGTGCGGGCACCCGGATGAAGTCCGACATTCCCAAGGTTCTGCACACCCTGGCCGGTCGCAGCATGCTGGCGCACGCTGTGCACTCGGTGGCCGCGGTCGAACCGCGTCATCTGGTGGTGGTGGTCGGCAAGGACCGCGAACGCGTCACCCCGGCAGCGTCGGAGCTCGGACAGGCGCTGGGCCGCGACATCGAGATCGCGGTCCAGGATCAGCAGCGCGGCACAGGACATGCCGTCGAATGCGGCCTGGCCGTGCTGCCCGGGGACTTCGCCGGCGTGGTGGTGGTGACCGCGGCCGATGTTCCGCTCCTGGACGCGCACACGCTCGACGGGCTGATCGCCGCCCACACCGCGCAGGCCGCGGTCGTCACGGTACTGACCACCACACTGGCCGACCCGACCGGCTACGGGCGCATCCTGCGCACCTCCGAAGCCGAAGGCGGGGAGGTGATGGGCATCGTCGAGCAGGCCGATGCCACCCCGTCGCAGCAGGCGATCACCGAGGTCAATGCCGGCGTCTACGCCTTCGACGTGACCGCGCTGCGTTCGGCGCTGGGCCGGCTCAAGGCGGACAACGCCCAGGGTGAGCTGTATCTGACCGACGTGATCGGGATCGTGCGCTCGGACGGCGGCGCGGTGCGCGCCCGGCACATCGACGACACCGCGCTGGTTACCGGGGTCAACGACCGCGTGCAGCTGGCGGCGGTGGCCGCGGTGCTGAACCGCCGCATCGTCGAACGGCATCAGCGCGCGGGTGTCACGATCATCGACCCGGCGTCGACCTGGATCGACGTCGACGTGACGATCGGCCGCGACACCGTGGTGCGGCCCGGCACCCAACTGCTGGGGTCGACGGTCGTCGGCGAGCACTGCGAGATCGGCCCTGACACCACGCTGACCGACGTCACCGTCGGCGACGGAGCGCAGGTGGTCCGCACCCACGGCTCCGATTCGGTCATCGGCGCCGACGCCGTCGTCGGCCCGTTCACCTATCTGCGGCCCGGCACCGAACTCGGCGCGGCCGGCAAGCTCGGGGCGTTCGTCGAGACCAAGAACGCGACGATCGGCACCGGCACCAAGGTGCCGCACCTGACCTACGTCGGCGACGCCGACATCGGCGAGCACAGCAACATCGGCGCGTCGAGTGTGTTCGTCAACTACGACGGAGAGTCCAAGAGCCGCACCACGATCGGCTCCCACGTGCGCACCGGGTCGGACACCATGTTCGTCGCGCCGGTGACTGTGGGGGACGGGGCCTACACCGGGGCCGGCACGGTGGTGCGCGAGGACGTCCCGCCGGGCGCGCTGGCCGTGTCGGCAGGTCCGCAGCGCAACATCGAAGGCTGGGTGGCGCGCAAGCGGCCGGGCAGCAAGGCCGCGACCGCTGCGGCAGCGGCAAATCAGACAGAAGCTGCGGCAGCGGCAAATCAGACAGAAGCTGCGGCAGCGGCGAATCGGACGACCGAGGAAGCCGGCGCTTCCGGCGGCGGGGCTACCCGCGAGTAGCTTTTCGTCGCCGTTTATTGGCATTCTGGTAACCCGCCACCGTCCGTGCCTGACCGCTACGTACGATGGCCCCGTATCGATCGCCGACGCCGAGGGCAGCCCCGTGAGCCACGACTGGACCGACAACCGCAAGAACCTGATGCTCTTCTCGGGCCGGGCTCACCCCGAACTGGCCGAGCAGGTGGCCAAGGAACTCGACGTTCCCGTGACCGCCCAGAGCGCCCGCGACTTTGCCAACGGCGAGATCTTCGTCCGCTTCGACGAATCGGTCCGCGGCTGCGACGCGTTCGTGCTCCAGTCCCATCCGGCGCCGCTGAACCAGTGGCTGATGGAACAGCTGATCATGATCGACGCGCTCAAGCGGGGTAGCGCCAAGCGCATCACCGCGATCCTGCCGTTCTACCCCTATGCCCGGCAGGACAAGAAGCACCGTGGCCGTGAGCCGATCTCGGCCCGCCTGGTGGCCGACCTGCTCAAGACCGCCGGCGCCGACCGCATCGTCACCGTCGACCTGCACACCGACCAGATCCAGGGCTTCTTCGACGGACCTGTCGACCACATGCGGGCCCAGAAGCTGCTCACCGGCTACATCGCCGACAACTACGCCGACCACGACATGGTCGTCGTCTCCCCCGACTCCGGCCGCGTGCGCGTGGCCGAGAAGTGGGCCGACGCCCTCGGCGGGGTCCCGCTGGCCTTCATCCACAAAACGCGCGACCCGCTGGTGCCCAACCAGGTGAAGTCCAACCGCGTCGTCGGCGACGTCAGGGGCAAGACCTGCGTCCTGACCGACGACATGATCGACACCGGCGGCACCATCGCCGGCGCGGTCAGGCTGCTCAAACAGGACGGCGCCGGTGAGGTGATCATCGCCGCCACGCACGGAGTGCTGTCGGATCCGGCACGTGAACGGCTGGCTGAATCGGGGGCCTGCGAGGTGATCGTCACCAACACGCTGCCGATCAGCGAGGAGAAGCGCTTCCCGCAGCTGACCGTGCTGTCGATCGCGCCGCTGCTGGCCAACACGATCCGCGCGGTGTTCGACAACGGTTCGGTGACAAGCCTTTTCGACGGGTCCGCCTAGATGGCGCAATCCGATGGGCGGCCCGCCGTATCCGATGGGCGGCCCGCCGCCGTCATCTACCACAACCCGAAGTGCTCCACGTCGCGCAAGACGCTGGACCTGTTGCGCGAGAACGGGATCGAGCCCGAGATCGTGCAGTACCTGAAGAACCCTCCCACGCGTGCGGAGCTGGCCGAGATGATCGCCGACGCCGGAATCGACGTGCGCACCGCTGTGCGTAAGCGCGAATCGCTGTATACCGAGCTTGATCTGGCGTCCGCGTCGGACGACGAACTGCTCGACGCGATGGCCGAGAACCCGATCCTGATCGAGCGCCCCTTCGTGGTTACCGGGAAGGGCGCCCGGCTGGCACGTCCGATCGACAACGTCCGAGAGATTCTGTGACAGCACGCCTGCCGGCGACGCTGGCGGTCGCGGCCACGCTGGCGGTGACGGGGTGCGCCACCGAAACCCCCGACTACCAGTCGGTCTGGTCGACGCCGAGCAGTACGTCCTCGGCGCCGACCGCCGTCGCCGAGGACGCCATGTCGATCGCGACGTTCCTGGAGCAGGCCGGGGTCATCGGAGAGCCGGTGGCGCCCGACCAGCTCACCGATCTCACGGTGTCGATACCGACACCGCAGGGCTGGCAGCCTTATCGGAACTCGAACCTGGCGCCGGGCACCCGGGTGATCGCCAAGGGCGACACGTATCCGACCGCGATGCTGATGGTGTTCGAACTCAACGGAGATTTCGACGTCAACGAAGCGCTGGGCCACGCCAACGTCGACGCGCAGAAGTCGGAGAACTTCCGCGAACTCAACGCGTCCCGCGAGGACTTCAACTCGTTTCCGTCGTCGATGATCGAGGGCAGCTACGACCTCAACGGCGCCCGGATGCACAGCTACAACCGCATCGTCATCGCCACCGGCGCACCGCCGCAGCGGCAGCGATACCTGGTGCAGCTCACCGTGACCGGGTTCGCCGACGAGGCCGCCGCCGACGGGCCGGACGTCGAGCAGATCATCGGTGGGTTCACCGTCGCGGCGCCCAAGCCGAGCCGCTGAAATTAGGGTGGGGGCCATGAGCGACTGGACCGCCGCGGATCTGCCGTCCTTCGCCGGCCGCACCGTGATCGTGACCGGCGCCAACAGCGGGCTCGGTCTGGTGACCGCCCGCGAGCTCGCCCGGGTCGGCGCCAGGACGATCCTGGCGGTACGCAACCTGGAGAAAGGCCACGCCGCCGCGGCGACGATGACCGGCGACGTGCAGGTGCGTCGACTCGACCTGCAGGACCTGTCCTCGGTACGCGAGTTCGCGGGCGGCTTCTCCGGGCCAGGTGAACGCGTCGACGTGCTGGTCAACAACGCAGGGATCATGGCGGTGCCCTTCGCGCTGACCGTCGACGGCTTCGAGAGCCAGATCGGCACCAACCACCTGGGCCATTTCGCGCTGACCAACCTGCTGCTGCCCAGAATCACCGACCGGGTGGTGACGGTGTCGTCGCTGATGCACCTGTTCGGAACCGTCAATCTCAAGGACTTGAACTGGAAGTCCCGGCCGTATCGGGCCTGGCCCGCCTACGGCCAGTCCAAACTGGCGAACCTGCTGTTCACCAGTGAACTGCAGCGCAGGCTGACCGCCGCGGGCTCCCCGGTCCGGGCGCTGGCCGCGCACCCCGGTTACTCGGCGACCAACCTGCAGGGCCAGTCGGGTAACGCGTTCGGCAGCCGTGTCGCGGCGATGGGCAATCGGCTGATGGCCACCGACGCGGACTTCGGGGCCCGCCAGACCCTGTACGCGGTGGCACGCGACGTCCCCGGCGACAGTTTCATCGGGCCGAAGTTCACGATGGTCGGGGCGACGGGTCCGCGCGGCCGCAGCCCGCTGGCCCGCGACCGGGCCAGGGCGGCCCGCCTGTGGACGCTGTCCGAGCAGCTCACCGGCGTCGGATTTTCGCTCTGACCGGGGCTTGCGCTACCCTCGGGGACGCGTCACGGCGAGGGTGGCCTGCGTTGCGCAGCGCCGCCGTTATCGACGGGAACCCGCGACTTCATCGAAGTGCGACCCTGGCCGTGCCCAGACACAGCGATCACCGGCACAGGAGCACACATCATGGCGAAGAACCCGCCCAACAATCTGACCGCGCAGGTCCGCCGCGCCACCGGTAAGGGCGCCTCGCGTCGCGCGCGCCGCGAAGGCCGCGTCCCGGTTGTTCTCTACGGCCACGGCATCGATCCTCAGCATCTGGAGCTGAACGCGCGGGATTTCGCCGCCGTGCTGCGCAACTCCGGCACCAACGCGGTGCTGACGCTCGACATCGAGGGCACGGAACAGCTGGCGCTGACCAAGGCCATCGAGATCCACCCCATCCGCCGCAACATTCAGCACGCCGACCTGCTGGTGGTCCGCCGCGGTGAGAAGGTGAACGTCGAGGTCACCGTCGTCGTCGAGGGTGACGCCACCCCCGGCACGCTGGTCACCCAGGAAGCCGCCACCATCGAGATCGAGGCCGACGTCCAGTCCATCCCCGAGCAGTTCACCGTGTCGGTCGAGGGCGCCGAGGAAGGCACCCAGATCCTGGCCTCCCAGATCGAGCTGCCCTCAGGTGTCACCCTGGTCGCCGACCCCGAGACGCTGGTCGTCAACGTGGTCGCGGCGCCGACCGCCGAGGAGCTGGAGTCCGAGGGCGGCGGCGCGTCGGTCGAGGAGCAGGCCGCCGAAGCCGCTGAAGCCGGCGAGGGCGAGGCCGCCGAGGGCGAAGCCGCCCCCGAGTCCGAGTAGGCAGACCCCGTCATGGCCGAACCCGTACTCGTGGTCGGCCTGGGCAATCCGGGGCCGAACTACGCGACGACCCGGCACAACCTCGGCTTCATGGTCGTCGACGTCCTCGCCGACCGGATGGGCGAGAAGTTCAAGGTGCACAAGAAGTCCGGCGCCGAAGTGGCCACCGGGCGGCTTGCGGGCCGCTCGGTGGTGCTGGCCAAGCCGCGCGTGTACATGAACGAATCCGGTCGGCAGGTCGGGCCGTTGGCGAAGTTCTACTCGGTGGCCCCCACCGACGTTGTCGTGATCCACGACGAACTCGACATCGACTTCGGCCGGATCCGGCTCAAGGGCGGCGGTGGAGTGGCCGGCCACAACGGACTGAGATCGGTGTCCTCGGCGTTGGGCAGCAACGATTTTCACCGGGTCCGGGTCGGTATCGGCCGCCCTCCCGGCCACAAGTCCGGCGCCGGCTTCGTGCTGGAGAATTTCAACAGCGTCGAACGCAAAGAGGTTCCGACGATCGTCGAGCAGGCCGCCGACGCCACCGAGCTGCTGATCGCCCAAGGCCTGGAGCCGGCGCAGAACACCGTCCACGCCTGGAGCTGAGCCTCAGTTCCGCCGAAATCGCATTCCGCGCGGCCAGGGCTCGAAAAATGCCGCGTGGAATGCGATTTCGGCGAGGATTTCGCTTGGGTAACTTGTCGGCCCCTGCTGGGTATAGCAGACCATATTTACATGCCCCGGGAAACGGGGCGGTCCGGACGGTTCCCGCCGAGCTGAGCGGGTAGACCGCAGATGTGAACCGCACCGGCTCCGGGCGACTGCGCCGAGTCCGCGATCGTCTGCTTCTCGGGGACTGCCGCTGGGGCTCGCTGACGGTCCGGCCGGACCGCACCGGCATGATCCGCTACCGGATGGCCGTGTATCCGCCGGGGATCACCGATAGCGAGCGCGCCGCACTGCGCATCGCCCTCGGCTGGCAGGTATGGGCCCCGGCGCTGTGGCTCACCTGCCAGATCACTTTGACCCACGCTCTCGGACCGGGGCAGGCACTGGCGGTCTCGACGGCGCTGACGGTGTCCGCCGCGGTTGTCGCGATGATGCGCGTCGGAACGCAGCGCACGCGGGTCCGCGCGGTGACCGTCGCGGTGCGGGCCGGCTACCCCTGCCCCGAGGCGCGGCAGGCCCGCGATCGGCTACTCGCGCTGGCCGACGAGCTGATGGACGCCGACCGGCAGTTACAACAGGGCCTGATCACGCCGGCCGCCCACGAGTCGGTGTGGTGGCGTGTCTATCAGCGGCTGGCCGACGAGGCGATTGACGCCTCGGGTTAACCGCCGGTCCGGCGTTTGTAGGCATACAGCGCGAACGGCGCGAAGATCGCGGTCAACGCCAGCGACCACAGGATCGTCGCCAGCACCGGATGGTGCAGCGGCAGTTGCGCACTCGCCGGCGCCGGCCCACCGTTGCCCCACAGCTCCCGCATCGCCTGCGCCAGCGACGAGACCGGGTTCCATTCGGCGATCACGCGAAGCCAGTGCGGCATCGGCTCGGTCGGCACGAACGTGTTGGCCAGGAACGTCACCGGGAACAACGCCGTGAACATCACGCCGTTGACCGCCTCCACGGTGCGCATCAACGAGCCGATCAGGATGCCGAACCAGATCATCCCGAAACCGAACAGCAGCAGCAGCGCGAACGCCAGCACGGCTTCGCCGGCGCCGTTGCGGATCCGCCAGCCGATCGCCAGCCCGGTCAGCGCCATCACGACCACGCCCAGTGACGAGTGGATGACGCTGGCGATGCTGCGGCCTATCAGCACCGAGGAGCGGGAGATGGGCAGCGAGCGGAAGCGGTCGATGATCCCCTTCTCGACGTCGGCGGTGATCCCGGAGGCGACGACGAACGCCGAGAACACGATGGTCTGCGCCTGGATGCCCGGCAGCAGGAACTCCCGGTACGACGCGCCGCCGGTGTTGGTGATCGACGCACCGAACACGAACGCGAACAGCAACACGAACATGATCGGCTGGGCGGTCACGTCGCTGAGCATCTCGGGCATCCGCTTGGTGTGGATCATGTTGCGCTTCACCATGATCCAGGACTGCTGCGCCAGATTGGTGGGCCGGATGGGCACCGGTTGCGGACGCACCGGCGTCTGCGGCTTGCTGTCGAGGGCGGTCATGCGCCGATCTCCTCACTGTCTTCGGTGCGGTGCCCGGTCAACGTCAGGAACACGTCGTCGAGGCTGGGCCGGGACAATCCGATGTCGTCGACGGCGACGCCGCGGTCGCGCAGCAGACCCGCGACCCGGATCATGTCGTCGAGCCCGTCGGCCGCGGCGGTCAGCCGGCGCGCGCCGGCGTCGACGTACACCTCGGCACCACCCTGTCCCAGCAGCGTCCGGGCGTGCTCAAGATCGCCGCTGTCGGCGACGGTGACCACCAGGCTGGCCTGGCCTGCCTGCTGCTTGAGCTCCAACGGCGAGCCCTCGGCGATGATGCGGCCGCGGTCGATCACCACGATGTTGTCGGCGAGTTGGTCGGCCTCTTCCAGGTACTGGGTCGTCAGCAACAACGTGGTGCCCTGCGCGACGAGGCCGCGCAGGACGTCCCAGAGTTCGCTACGACTGCG
The DNA here is from genome assembly GCF_054786995.1 of Mycobacterium sp. ZZG. Classification (NCBI taxonomy): domain Bacteria; kingdom Bacillati; phylum Actinomycetota; class Actinomycetes; order Mycobacteriales; family Mycobacteriaceae; genus Mycobacterium; species Mycobacterium sp. ZZG. The sequence continues at coordinate 36,744 of NZ_JBTBFV010000017.1, read as the reverse complement.
CGGGTCCAGGCCCGTGGTGGGCTCATCGAGAAACAGCACCGGAGGCGACGCGAGCAGGGTGACCGCCAGGTCGAGCCGCCGGCGCATCCCGCCGGAGTAGGACTTCACCACCCGGTCGGCGGCGTCGCTGAGCGAGAACTGGTCAAGCAGTTGGCCCCCCAGCCGGTCGAGGTCCTTGCGCCGGATCCCGTAGAGGCCGCCGATCATCCGGATGTTCTCACGCCCGGTGAGCAGTTCGTCGACGGTGGCGACCTGACCGGTCAGTCCCATGTGGCGCCGCACCTCGTCGGGCTGGGTGCGCACGTCGTATCCGGCCACCCGGGCGGTGCCGCTGGTCGGTTCGGTCAGCGTCGTCATCATCCGCACAGTCGTGGTCTTGCCCGCGCCGTTGGGACCGAGCAGGCCCAACACGGTGCCCGGGGGCACCGCGAAGCTGACACCGGCCACGGCCGTCTCGGTGCCGAACCGCTTGACCAGGTCGATGGCCTCGATCGCCGATTCCATGCCCTCGACGGTATAGGCGCGCACCGACATCGAGCGAACGCTTTTGCTCCCCGCCGGGCGCCGCGGCGGCGTCTACTGGAGACGTGTCCGCGGAGTGGTTCGATGCGCCCGGGTACTGGTTGGCCCGGGAGGTGCTGCAGCGGGGTGTGGCACTGATCTATCTGATCGCGTTCGTGGGCGCCGCCCGCCAGTTCCGCGCCCTGATCGGTGCGCACGGGATGCTCCCGGTGCCGCGGTTCGTCGCGCAGGTGTCGTTCCGGGTCTCCCCAAGCCTGTTCCATCTCCACTACTCCGACCGCTTCTTCGCCGCGGTCTGCTGGAGCGGGGCCGCGGTGGCGGCGGCCCTGGTCGCGGGCGCCGATGACCTGGTGCCGCTGTGGGCGGCCACGCTGACGTGGCTGGCGCTGTGGGTGCTGTACCTGTCGATCGTCAACGTCGGGCAGCGCTGGTACGGATTCGGTTGGGAGTCCTTGTTGTTGGAGGCGGGTTTCCTGGCCATGCTGTTGGGCAATGACGACACGGCACCGCCACTGCTGACGCTGTGGCTGGCGCGCTGGCTGTTGTTCCGCGTGGAGTTCGGCGCCGGCCTGATCAAGATGCGCAGCGATCCGTGCTGGCGCGACCTGAGCTGCCTGGACTACCACCACGAGACGCAGCCGATGCCGGGTCCGCTGAGCTGGTTCTTCCACCACCTGCCCAAGCCGCTGCACCGTGTCGAGGTGGCGGGCAACCACGTCGCCCAGCTGATCGTGCCCTTCGCGTTGTTCGCTCCGCAACCGGTGGCGACGGTGGCTGCCGGGATCGTGATCGTCACGCAGTTGTGGCTGGTGCTGTCCGGGAACTTCGCCTGGCTGAACTGGTTGACGATCATCCTGGCGTTCAGCGCCGTGGACCAGACCGTGCTCGGCCGGGTGGTGCCGCTGCCCGCTCCCGCGACAGCACCCGGGCCGCCGGCGTGGTTCGTCGCCTTGGTGATCGCGGCCACCGTGCTGACCGCGGTGCTGAGCTACTGGCCGGTGCGCAACATGCTCGGACGCCGGCAGCGGATGAACGCGTCGTTCAACCCCTTTCACCTGGTGAACACCTACGGCGCGTTCGGCAGCATCGCGCGGGTCCGGTACGAGGTGATCATCGAAGGGACCGACGAGCCGGCGCCCGCGGAGCAGACGGTGTGGAAGGAGTACGGCTTCAAGGGAAAACCCGGCGATCCGCGCCGGATCCCCCGGCAGTGGGCGCCCTACCACCTTCGCCTGGACTGGCTGATGTGGTTCGCGGCGCTGTCACCGGCCTACGCGCAGGACTGGTTCCGGCCGCTGGTCGTGCGGCTGCTGCGCAACGATGCCGCGACGCTTCGCCTGCTCGGACACAATCCGTTTCCCGACGCGCCGCCGCGGTACATCCGGGCGCGGCTGTTCGAATACCGGTTCACGACGTGGCAGGAGCTGCGTGAGGAACGGCGGTGGTGGCACCGAACTCTGGTCGCTGAGTACCTGCCGCCGGTCGCCGCGCGGTGAGCGTGCGTGAAGTCGGCGAAACTGACGGCGTGTCGGCCGCAGACACGCACGCTCGCGGTTAGGTGACCAGCGAGACCGAGGTGGAGCGGCGCAGCTTGCCCGACGAGGTCTTGGGGATGCTGCCCGGCCCGAGCACCACGACGTTGCGCGGCCGGACGTCGACCTCGGCGACGACCTCGTGGGCCACCTGGTGCTCGATGCGGCGCACCTCGGCGGGGTCCTGCCAGTTGTTGGACTCCACCGCCACCGCGAAGGTCTCGCGGGAGTGCCCGGCATCCAGCCGCACCGCGACCGCACAGCCCGGGCGCACACCCTCGACGCGGCCGGCGGCGCGCTCGATGTCGGTCGGGTAGATGTTGCGGCCGGCCATGATGATGACGTCCTTGACGCGGCCGCACACCACCACGTTGCCGTCCTCGGTCAGGTAGCCGAGGTCGCCGGTGTCGTACCAGCCGTGCTCGTCCTGAGCCGGGATGAAGCCACCCATGGTCATGTAGCCCGGGGTGACGCACTCGCCGCGCAGCTCGATCACGCCGACCCCGCGGGGCGGCATCACGTTGCCGTGGTCGTCGATGACACGCGCCTCGAGGTCGGTCAGCAGCGGGCCGAGCTCGGCGAGTCGCTTGGTGTGGCCCTTGGTCGCCGGGACCGCGCGGCGCAGCGCGGCGAGCAGGTCGGCGTCGACCTCGTCGACGACAAGGCCCTTGCCGCACGGCGAGAACGACACCGCCAGTGTCGTCTCGGCCATCCCGTAGGCAGGCAGGATCGCACCCGGGTTCAGGCCGAACGGCTTACCGGCATCGAGCAGGTCCTCGACATCGGCAGGCTCGACGGGCTCGGCGCCGGACAGCGCGAAACGCAGCGTGGACAGATCGAACTCGCCCGGCTTGGCCTGGCGGCGCAACCGCTTGGCAAACAGCGCGTACGCGAAGTTCGGCGCCGCGGTCATGGTGCCCTTGTACTTGTCGATGAGCTTGGCCCAGAGCAGGGTGTCGCGCAGGAAGTCCATCGGCGTGACCTTGACCAGCTCGGCGCCGAAGTACATCGGGATGGTCAGGAAGCCGACCATGCCCATGTCGTGGAAGCAGGGCAGCCAGCTGACCATGACGTCCTTGTCGACGTCGTACTGCGCGCCGATGAACATGGCCTCGGCGTTGGAGTAGATGTTGCGGTGGGTGATCTGCACTGCTTTGGGAGATCCCGTCGAGCCGGACGTCAGCTGCATCAGCGCGAGATCGTCCTCGCCGACCTCGATCGGCTCGATCGGCTCGGATTCGAGCAGGTCGGTGACCGTGAGGACCTTGATGCCCTTCTCCTCGAGCACCGGGATCGCGACCAGGAACGGCTCGGACACGATGACGGCCTTGGCCTCGATCATGCCGATGACGTTCATGGTGTCCTCGGCCCAGACCACCAGGTCGGTGCGGGGAGTCGGCTGGTGCAGCATCGTCAGGCTGGCGCCGCGCATCCACAGCCCCTGCGCAGTGGGAGCGATCTCGACCGGGAAGCCCGCGAGCACCCCGACGGCGTCGCCGCGTCCCACGCCGGCCGCCGCCAGGCCGCCGGCGATGCGCTTGGCGCGTTCGTGGACCTCACCCCAGGTGTGCCGGACCGGCTCGTGCGGCTCGCCGGTGACCATGCCCCGCCCGGTGGTGTGGGCGCTGCGGTACATCTTCTCGGTGAATCTGCTCACGACGACCTCCTCGCCGACATCTGCCCCGGTGCACATGCCCGTTTGCCATGCTCCGCCTGTTGAGCGGCCTTTTCGCGGAGGCGCGCAAACATTTGGGGAGCGGTTGTGTCTCGAATCGGTGATGTTGCGCAAGCGCGGTCGGATGCCGCACCGACACCGGTCCGCGGCCCGCCGGTCAGACCGGAGGGGTAAACCGATGCGTCCCTTGCTCGACCGCTGTCACTCACCGTCGCTCATCTTAAGCAACCCTTAAGTAACTGCCAAACGAGCGCGCGTATTGAGGGATGTGTCACACCTGATTGCGATCTCAACCAGCGGCGGACGGACTCGGCACCACCCGGGCGCCGTGCACCGGCCCCGTGGCCACCCGCACGGTGCGGCAGACCCCCGCCCCGGCGAGTTCGGTGCCCACGTCGACGGCCGCGCCGGCCGTCGCGCACAGGAACGCGCACGTCGGTCCGGATCCCGACACCACGCCCGCCAGGGCGCCGGCCTCGGCACCGGCCCGCAGTGTGCGGCGCAACCCCGGATCCAGGCTCAGCGCGGCCGGCTGTAGGTCGTTGCCCAACAGCGGGGCCAGCTCGGTGGGATCGCCGGAGGCGAGCGCGGCGAGCACCGGCTCGGGTGACTCCAGCCGGGGCGGCAACGCGCGGCCCTGCTCGGCGCGGAGCCGGTCGGTCTCGGCGAACACCCTCGCGGTGGACAGGCCGCCCGGCGAGAACGCCAGGACCCAATGGAACGTGTTGCGCGCCAGCACGGTCGCCAGCTCTTCGCCCCGCCCGGTGCCCAGCGCCGTGCCGCCGTGCAACGCGAACGGGACGTCGCTGCCCAGACGGGCGGCCAGCGCGTGCAGGTCGCGCCGGGGAACGCCGAGCTCCCACAGCGCGTTCATCGCCACCAGCACCGCGGCCGCGTCCGCACTGCCGCCCGCCATGCCGCCGGCGACGGGGATCGTCTTCTCGATCGATATCGCGACGTCCGGGGCGCGACCCACGTGCTCGGCCATCAGTTCGGCGGCCCGCCAGGCGAGATTTCGGTGATCGGTCGGCAGCGCGTCGGCCCCCTCGCCGGAGATCTCCAGCGACAGCACGTCGGCGGCACGCACGGTGACCTCGTCGAGCAGCGAGACCGCATGGAAAACCGTGGTCAGCTCGTGGTAGCCGTCGTCTCGGCGATCCCCGACATCGAGGTACAGGTTGACCTTGCCCGGCACCCGGACCGTGACGGAACCCGTAGGGACCCGGTCGAATGCCGTATTACCGTCACGCGCGGACACTGCACGAACACTAACGAAAAAGAACGACCCCGGCGCACGGCAGGGGTCGTTCTGGGTGTCCTGCGCGCGCCGAAACCGCGCCCGGTGCGGCGCTCACATGGATTTGACCGCGTGGAACGTGATTCAGCGGGGGTCAGGCCGTCGGGACTTCGGCGTCCTTCTCGGCCGTGTCGACGTCCTCGGCCATGTCCTCGGCCGAGGCCATCGCCGACTTGGGCACCACGTGCCAGTCCGCGGAGCGCTGCAGCAACCGGACGAAGTCGTTGATGCTCAGCGTCTCCCCCCGGCGGGACGGATCGATGCTGGCGGCGAGCAGGCGGCTGGCCGACTCGTTGCCGGATCCGGCCCACTCGGCGAACGCGTTGCGGGACGTCTTGCGGCGTTGGGCGAACGCCACATCGATGAGCTCGAAGACCTGCTCGCGGAACTCGGCGTCGGTCGGCCACGGCGAGGTCTCGTAGCGGTCGATACGCACCAGGCCCGAGTACACGCGCGGGATCGGCCAGAACACCGTCGGCGACACCATGCCGTAGCGGCGGACGTTGCCGAAGAACCGGACCTTCGCGCTGGGCACCCCGTAGTCCTTGCCGCCGGGCTCGGCCGCGAGCCGCTCGGCGACCTCGGCCTGCACCATCACCATGACAGTGCGGATCGACGGGAACTCGGCGAGCAGGTGCAGCAGCGCCGGCACCGCCACGTTGTACGGAAGGTTGGCAACCAGCGCGGTCGGCATCTCGGTCATGTCCGACTGCTTGAACGTCAAAATGTCCCGGTTCAGCACGGTCAGCCGGTTTGCCTCGCTGTGCGAGTGGGCGGCGATCGTGGTCGGAAGCTGAGTGGCCAGCACCGGATCGATCTCGACGGCGGTGACCTTCGCGCCGCGATCCAGCAACGCCAAAGTCAGCGAGCCGAGTCCGGGGCCGACCTCGAGCACGTGGTCCGACCGGTTGACACTGGACGCTGACACGATACGGCGCACGGTGTTGGCGTCGTGCACGAAGTTCTGTCCGAAGGACTTGCGTGGCCGGAAGTCGATCGACTTAGCCAGATGCCGTATTTCAGTTCGTCCGAGCAGTCGTATTGTCACGACGCACCGATCCTCCCACTACACGTGGGCCACGCCCCCCAACCTTGGCGCGCCCGGGTTACCTCAGCAATCGCGATCTGCTCTTCTCTTGTTGCCAGATCTGCCCGCTGAGCATACCTCAGACCACCGTTGCGCTCCCATGTGTTTTGATCAAATTGGACTCCACCGAAATAGCCATTGCCGGTATTGATGGACCAATTACCTCCGGCTTCGCAGCGCGCCAGGGCGTCCCAGGTGTGTCCGTTGCTCACCGGCGGCACCTCGGTGCCCGGTTTCGCGCCGACTCTCAGCACACCATCGCGAGCCGGAGCGATCACGACATTGGCTACTGGCAATCTGCCGGTTTCCACCCCGTTGACCGTCGCGACCGCGAACGTCACGTCCTGGACGCCAGGAGCACCCGGATCCTCGACGATCTGCCGGCTCATGTTCAGCGTCACGTCTTCGACGCGCTGGTTGTTCGGAACCAGCGGCAGCCGCTCGGTCATCTTGGCAATGCGCACCCGGGTGACTTTGACAACCATCCCGTCCTCCAGCGGCGCCGACGCCGCCGGGAACACGGTATCGCTTTGCTGAAGCGGCACTCCGGCGGCGTCCAGCAGGGCGGCCACGGTGGGCGCCGCCAGGCGCACCGAGCGAAGCGCTCCGCCGTCGTCGATTTGCACGTTTTTGGGGCTCACGACCGGAAGTGCCATGCCGTCCAGCGGAAGCCGGCTGCCGCGCGAGGCCGCCACCGGCGCCTTGTCGGTCATCTCCAGCTGGGTCAGCGCCTCGTCGACGGTCGACGCCGTCGTCCACACCTGCTCGGTGCCTCCACCGTCGGTGGAGATCTCCAGCGGCCGGCTGCGACGCAGCACGATGGTGTCGGCCTGGTGGACGGGCGTCTCGGCCGCCGGGTACAGGTCGTCCCGCTCGCCGACGTCGAATCCGTTCTCGGTCACCACGTCGATGACCCGCGACTTCATCGTCGGCACCGACATCGACACCCCGTCGACGGTCAGCGTGACCGTCTTGTGCGTGACCACCGCGGTCGCGCCGGCGAAGATCAAGGCCAGCAAAGTCACCGCGACCAGAGCCCGCATCAACGGCGAGCGCGTCTGGTGGAGTTTTATCAATGCATTCAAAATGTCGTCTATCCCCGACTTTGGCATCACGGACGGCTCAAGCGGCCGACCCGCGTTTCGTCACAAGACGGTAACGAAAAGGTCTAGGACCAGCAACTCGCCAGGCCGTACACCCGTTTCGCCGTAACGGAAGTCTGCTCCGCGATCGCCTCGGCCGACCGGCCGACCACGTCGGCCAGCGCTCGCACAGTGTAGGGCAGGCAGTAGGGCTCGTTCGGCGCGCCGCGGAACGGATGCGGGGTCAGAAACGGTGCGTCCGTCTCGACCAGCAGCTGCTCGGGCGGAATCAGCGCGGCGGCTTCCCGCAGGTCACGGGCATTCTTGAAGCTGACCGTGCCGGACAGGCTGAGCACCCAGCCCTGGTCGACGCAGGTGCGGGCCATTGCGGCGCCGGACGAGAAACAGTGGAAGATCACAGTCTCGGGCGCCCCCTCGGCGCGCAATACGTCGAGCACGGCGGCGTCGGCGTCGCGGTTGTGGATCATCAGCGGCTTGCCGGTGCGCTTGGCCAGGTCGATGTGCCACGCGAACGCCTCGCGCTGCTCGGCGGGCTCGGCGCAGCCGTCCAACCGGCCCGGCCAGTACAAGTCCATCCCGGTCTCCCCCACCGCGACCACGCGCGGACGCGCGGCAAGACGCTCGATCACGGTGCGAGCCTCGTCGGTCAGCGCGTTGGCCCGGGTCGGATGCAGCGCCACCGCGGCGTACACCCGCGGGTCCCAGTCCGTCGCGTCGGCGGCCCACCGCGCCGCTTCCAGGTCATCGGCGATGGTCACGACGGCCTGCACCCCCGCCGAGGCGGCGCGGTCCAGGATGGCGCGCACGTCGTCGCCATTTCTGGCGCCGCAGGCGTCCAGATGGGTGTGAGCGTCGATCAGCGGGGTGAGGGGCTCCGGGATCGGCGGCGGCTCTCGCTTGGCACTCACGGCCCACACTCTAGGGTGAACCCCAAATGAGTCAGCCCTACTACATCACGACGGCGATCGCGTACCCCAACGGCGATCCGCACGTCGGACACGCCTACGAATACGTCGCCACCGACGCGATCGCCCGCTTCAAGCGGCTCGACGGCTTCGACGTCCGGTTCCTGACCGGCACCGATGTGCACGGGCTCAAGATGGCCGAGACCGCGGCCAAGCTGGGGATCCCCACCGCCGAACTGGCACGCGGCAACTCCGATGTGTTCCAGCGGCTTCAAGAGAAACTGAACATCTCCTTCGATCGGTTCATCCGCACCAGCGACGCCGACCACTACGCAGCGTCCAAGGCGATCTGGACCCGCATGGTCGACGCGGGCGACGTCTACCTCGACAAGTACTCCGGCTGGTACTCGGTGCGTGACGAACGCTTCTTCACCGAGGCCGAGACCACGGTGGGTGAGGACGGCGTCCGGGTCGCCACCGAGACCGGCGCTCCGGTGACCTGGACCGAAGAGGAGACCTATTTCTTCCGGCTGTCGGCCTACACCGACCGGCTGCTGGCCCACTATCAGGCGCACCCGGAGTTCATCGAGCCCGAGGTGCGGCGCAACGAGGTGGTCAGCTTCGTCTCCGGCGGGCTGCGCGACCTGTCGATCTCGCGGACCACGTTCGACTGGGGTGTGCCGGTGCCCGACCACCCCGACCACGTCATGTACGTGTGGGTGGACGCGCTGACCAACTATCTGACCGGCGTCGGTTTCCCCGACACCGAGTCGGCGGACTTCCGGCGGTACTGGCCGGCCGATCTGCACATGATCGGCAAGGACATCATCCGGTTCCACACCGTGTACTGGCCCGCGTTCTTGATGTCGGCGGGCATCGAGTTACCGAAAAAGGTGTTCGCACACGGCTTTCTGTTCAACCGCGGCGAGAAGATGAGCAAGTCCGTCGGCAACGTCGTCGACCCGACCGATCTGGTCGACACGTTCGGGGTGGACCAGCTGCGGTACTTCCTGCTGCGCGAGGTGCCGTTCGGGCAGGACGGCAGCTACAGCGAGGAAGGCATCATCTCGCGGATCAACGCCGACCTGGCCAACGAGTTCGGCAACCTGGCACAGCGCTCGCTGTCGATGGTGGCCAAGAATCTCGACGGCGTGGTGCCCCAGCCCGGCGCGTTCACCGCCGAGGACTCCGAGATGCTCGCCGCGGCCGACGCGCTGCTCGAACGTGTCCGCGGTCATTTCGAGGCGACGGCGATGCACCTTGCACTGGAGGCGATCTGGTCGGTGCTGGGCGCGGCCAACCGGTACTTCTCCGCGCAGGAGCCGTGGGTGCTGCGCAAGACCGACCCGGACCGGTTCGCGACCGTGCTCTACACGACCTTGGAGGTGGTGCGCATCGCCGCGCTCCTGAGCCAGCCCGTGATGCCCGCCTCGACGGCCAGACTGCTCGACCTGCTGGGCCGGCCCGCGGACCAGCGCTCCTTCGACACCATCGCGACGCGGCTGGCACCGGGCACCGCCCTGCCCGCTCCGTCCGGTGTTTTCCCTCGCTACCAGGTGGACTGAGAGTTGACTGACCTTCACGAAAAACTGCAAGACATCTATGACGAAGTGGCCCAACGCAATCCGGGTGAGGCCGAGTTCCACCAGGCCGTCTACGAGGTGCTCGGCAGCCTCGGCCCGGTGGTCGAGAAGCACTCGGACTACGTCGATTCGGCGGTGATCCGGCGACTGTGCGAACCGGAGCGCCAGATCATCTTCCGGGTGCCCTGGATCGACGACAGAGGCGTGGTGCAGATCAACCGCGGCTTCCGGGTGGAGTTCAACTCCGCGCTCGGACCGTTCAAGGGCGGCTTGCGTTTCCATCCGTCGGTGTACCTGGGCATCGTGAAGTTCCTCGGCTTCGAGCAGATCTTCAAGAACTCCCTGACCGGTATGCCGATCGGCGGCGGTAAGGGCGGCTCGGACTTCGACCCGAAGGGCCGCAGCGACGGCGAGGTGATGCGGTTCTGCCAGTCGTTCATGACCGAGCTGTACCGGCATCTCGGCGAGTACACCGACGTGCCGGCCGGTGACACCGGCGTCGGCACGCGCGAGATCGGCTACATGTTCGGGCAGTACAAGCGCATCACCAACCGCTACGAGTCCGGGGTGTTCACCGGCAAGGGCATGACCTGGGGCGGCTCCCAGGTACGCACCGAGGCCACCGGTTACGGCACGGTGTTCTTCATCAACGAGATCCTCAAAGCCTCCGGCGACACGTTCGAGGGTAAGAACGTCGTGGTGTCCGGTTCGGGCAACGTCGCGATCTACGCGATCGAGAAGGTCCACGAGCTCGGCGGCACCGTGGTGGCGTGCTCGGACTCCAGCGGCTATGTCGTCGACGAGAAGGGCATCGACCTCGAGCTGCTCAAAGAGGTCAAAGAGGTGCGCCGCGGCCGGATGTCGGACTATGCGGAGCTGCGCGGTGGCGGGGCGAGGGCAGTGGAGAACCGCAACGTGTGGGAGGTGCCCTGCGACATCGCGATCCCGTGCGCCACCCAGAACGAGATCAACGGTGACGAAGCCGCCGCGCTGATCAAAAACGGCTGCCGCATCGTCGCCGAGGGCGCGAACATGCCGTGCTCGCCCCACGCGATCAAACAGTTCTCCGACGCCGGGGCGGTCTTCGCACCCGGCAAGGCCGCCAACGCGGGCGGGGTGGCGACCAGCGCGCTGGAGATGCAGCAGAACGCATCGCGCGACTCGTGGACCTTCGCCGACACCGAGCAGCGGCTCGAGCAGATCATGCGCCGCATCCACCACCGTTGCCTGGTCACCGCCGACGAGTACGGCCAACCCGGCAACTATGTCGTCGGCGCCAACATCGCCGGGTTCATCCGGGTGGCCGACGCGATGTTGGCGCTGGGTCTGGTTTAGTGATCTGCGCCACATAGTGCGGCCACATGTCACAGATCGGCGCCGCGCGGTGTCTTGAGGGCACAAGCCCCGTCGAGAGGAGACACCATGACCGCACCGCAGACCCACGTGATCGTGCTGGGAGGCGGCTACGCCGGCGTGATGGCAGCCAACCGGTTGATGTCACGTGACGACATCCGGGTGACCCTGGTCAACCCCCGGCCGCAGTTCGTCGAGCGCATCCGGCTGCACCAGCTCGCCGCCGGAAACGACGACGCCGTCGAGGATTTCCGCGCGGTCCTCAACACCGGCGTGCAGCTGGTGGTCGACACCGCTGACCGCATCGATGCGACCGCCCGCCAGGTGTCCCTCGGATCCGGCGGCACGCTGGACTACGACTACGTGGTGTATGCCCTCGGCAGCACCGGCGACGTGCCTGCCGCCGTACCCGGCGCCGCCGAATTCGCTTATCCGCTGGGCGAATTAGAGCAGGCCACCCGGTTGCGTGAGCGGCTGGCGGATGTGGCGACCCCTGCGCCGATCGTGGTGGTCGGCGGTGGGCTCACCGGAATAGAAGCGGCCTCGGAATTTGCCGAAGGGGGCCGTCGCGTGACCTTGGTCAGCCCGGTGGTGGGCCCGTCGCTGAGCCGGGCCGGACAGCGCTCGGTGGGCAAGCGGCTGCGCAGGCTCGGGGTGATTACCGTGGCGTCCTCCGTCGTCTCCGTCGGCGCCGACCATGTGGCGTTGGCCGACGGCACCTCGGTACCGAGCGCGGTGACGGTGTGGACCGCCGGTTTCGGTGTGCCCGGCTTGGCCGCGGCCAGCGGTCTGACGACCGACCGGGTAGGCCGCGTGATCACCGACGAGACATTGACCAGCGTCGACGACGACCGCATCGTGGCGGCCGGCGACGCCGCGGCGCCGTCGGGGTTGCCGTACCGGATGAGCTGCCAGGCAGGGCTGCCGCTGGGCGCACAGGCCGCCGACACCGTGCTGGCCAGGATCGCGCGAACCGCGCCCGCCGACGCCACCGTGCCGATGAGCGGCCAGTGCATCAGCCTGGGTCGCGGCGCGGGCACCGTGCAGCTGCAGTACAAGGATGACACCCCGGTGAACCTGTACATCGGCGGGCGCGCGGGCGCGTTCGTCAAGGAGCAGGTGTGCCGGTTCACACTGAAATGGCTTGGCGCCGAAGCGCGTAAGCCCGGCTCCTACCGCTCGCTGAAGGGCCCGGACCGCTCCGCGCTGATCGCCGCCGAGGCGGTGCCCGTCCGATGACAACCACCCCGGGTTACGAACACGCCGAACGGTTCACGCATCTGCGTCCGCTGCTGTTCACCATCGCCTACGAGATCCTGGGCAGCGCTACGGAATCCGACGACGTGCTGCAGGAAAGCTATCTGCGTTGGGCCGAGGTCGACCTGTCCCGGGTCGCCGACACCAAGGCCTACCTCGCCCAGCTCGTCACCCGGCAGGCGCTCAACGCGCTGCGCGCACAGTCCCGGCGGCGGGAGGAGTACGTAGGCCCGTGGCTGCCGGAACCTCTTCTCACAGAAGCGGATCCGTCTGCGGACGTGGTACTTGCCGAATCGGTGTCGATGGCGATGCTGGTGGTGCTGGAGACGCTGAGTCCGGACGAGCGCGCGGTGTTCGTGCTGCGCGAGGTGTTCGGATTCGAACATGAAGAGATCGCCGCGGCGCTCGGGAAGTCGGCCGCCGCGGTCCGGCAGATGGCCCACCGCGCCCGCGAACACGTGCAGTCGAGGCGCAAGCGGTTCGAGCCCGTCGACCCGCAACTGTCCGCCGAGATCACCACGAAGTTCTTCTCCGCCGCCGCCACCGGCGACCTCGACGGCCTCCTGACGATGCTCGCGCCGGACGTGGTGTGGACCGCCGACAGCGACGGCAAGGTCAGCGCGGCCCGCAGGCCGGTGGCCGGCGCTGACCGGGTGGCCCGGTTGATCCTGGGCTTCGTCCGGCTCGCCGGGACCGAGGGCCGGGTCGAGCCGGCGATCTACAACAGCGCGCCCGCGCTGGTGCTCTACCTCGGCGACAACCTCGAGGGCGTGGTGACGTTCGAGGTGGTCGACGGCCGGATCACGAACTTCTACGCGATGCGCAACCCGGAGAAGTTGGCGGGCGTGATGGTGCCCCGCCAGATCAGCCGATAATGACCCGGTGCGCATCGAGCGACTCGGCGATCTGGGCAGTGCCCCCGCGGTGCTGCGCGCGCTCGCGGCCGCGGCGGCACAGCGCGGCCTGCCCCCGCCGGCTGCGCTGACCGGAGACTGGTTCGGCTCCCGCGCGGTGATCGCGCCGTCGCTGCACGCCGGCGCGGTCGCGCCGCAAACCGTTTTCGACGTCGTCCCCGGCGACCGGCGGGACGGCCCGGTGGGCGGCGGCTGGTTCGGCTACCTGTCCTACCCCGATCCGGGCGCCGACGGGCTGGGCCCGCGGATCCCGGAGGCCGCAGGCGGTTGGTCGGACGCGGTGCTGCGGTGCGACCGCGACGGGCTGTGGTGGCATGAGAACCTTACCGGCGCAACGCTTCCCGGCTGGGTCGAGGAAGCCCTGCGGTCGGCTCCGGCCGAGCGGGACGCGGTGATCACCTGGAGTGAGGCCGATCGGGACGCGCACCGGCGCGGGGTGCTGGACTGCCTGGAGGCGATCGCGGCCGGCGAGGTGTACCAGGCGTGCGTGTGCACACAGTTCGCCGGCACCCTCCACGGCACACCGGCCGACTTCTTCGCCAAGGTCGCCGCGCGCACGGCGCCGGCCCGCGCCGCGTTCGTCGCCGGGGACTGGGGTGCGGTGGCGTCGCTGTCGCCGGAGCTGTTCCTGCGCCGCCGCGGCGAAGCGGTGACGTCGAGCCCGATCAAGGGCACGCTGCCCGACACCGCCGACCCGGCGGCGCTGCGGGCGTCGGTCAAGGACGTCGCGGAGAACATCATGATCGTCGACCTGGTCCGCAATGATCTGGGCCGGGTCGCCGGCACGGGTTCGGTGTCGGTGCCCGAACTGCTGGCGGTCCGGCCGGCTCCCGGCGTGTGGCATCTGGTCTCGACGGTGTCGGCCCGGGTGCCCACCGACCTGCCGATGGCCGACCTGCTGGAAGCGACGTTCCCGCCGGCGTCGGTCACCGGCACCCCGAAGACCCGGGCCCGGCGGCTGCTGACCGGATGGGAGCCGTCACGACGCGGGATCTACTGCGGCACAATAGGTCTGGCTTCACCAGTGGCGGGCTGCGAGCTCAACGTCGCGATCCGCACGGTGGAGTTCACCGCCGACGGCAGCGCGGTGCTCGGCGTCGGCGGAGGCATCACCGCCGACTCCGACCCCACCCGCGAGTGGGAGGAGTGTCTGCACAAGGCCGCCCCGATCATCGGCCGTGGCGCCGGCTCACTGGCGCGCGCGTAGCACCGCGTCGTAGAGCTCGCGCTTGGACGGGGCGCCCGGATTCGCGGCGACCACCTGGGCGCACGCGTCCTTCACGCGCATGCCGTCGTCGACCAGACGGTTCACCTCGACCACCAGCTCCTGCGGGTCCGCCGACGGCGTCGCACCGGCCAGCACCACGGTGATCTCGCCCAGTACCCCGTCGGCGGCCCATTCGGCGAGCTCCCCGAGGGTGCCACGGACGACCTCCTCGTGCGTCTTGGTCAGTTCCCGGCACACCGCCGCGCGGCGTCGGGGGCCCAGCACCTCGACGGCGTCGCCGAGGGTCTCGGCAAGTCGGCGCGGTGACTCGAAGAACACGCAGGTGCGCGGCTCGGCGGCCAGCGACTGCAGCCAGGTGCGACGGGCGGTCTGTCGGCGCGGCGCGAAGCCCTCGAAACAGAACCGTTCCGACGGCAGGCCGGCGACGGCCAGCGCGGTGGTGACCGCCGACGGGCCGGGCAGGCATTGCACGGGCAGCTCGTTGTCCACACACGCCGCCACCAGCCGATAACCGGGGTCGCTGATCAACGGCATCCCCGCGTCACTGACCAGCAGCACGGTCGCACCGCCCTTGATGTCGTCGAGCAGCGCGGGCACCCGGGAGGCCTCGTTCTGGTCGTAGAGGCTGACGATCCGCCCGGCGGGCTTCACCTCCAGCGCCGTCGCCAGCGTGCGGACCCTGCGGGTGTCCTCGGCGGCGATCACATCGGCGCTGCGCAGCGCCCGCACCAGCCGCGCCGACGCATCCGAGGGCTGCCCCAGCGGCGTGGCGGCCACCAACAGTCGTCCGGCCGTCATGCCACACAGCCTACGATCGCAGGCGTGAGCGCCACCGCGGACGTGAGGAGCGAGAGCACCTTCGCCGACCAACTCCACAGAAGCGGTCGCTCGGTCCCGGTCATCAGCCCCGGCCCGGTGATCCCGGTCGCCGACTTCGGCCCGCTGGACCGGATGCGGGGCTGGGTGATGACCGCCGTGATCACCGCGCTCGCCGCGATCACCAGGTTTTTGAACCTCGGTTCCCCCACCGACGCGGGCACCCCGATCTTCGACGAGAAGCACTACGCGCCGCAGGCCTGGCAGATGCTGCACAACGGCGGGGTCGAGGACAATCCCGGCTACGGCCTGGTGGTGCATCCGCCCGTCGGCAAGCAGCTGATCGCGCTCGGCGAGGCGATCTTCGGCTACAACGGCCTGGGCTGGCGATTCACCGGCGCGGTGTGCGGGGTCATCCTGGTGCTGCTGGTGGTGCGCATCGCACGCCGGATCAGCCGATCCACCCTCGTCGGTGGGGTCGCCGGCCTGCTGCTGATCGCCGACGGCGTCAGCTTCGTCACCGCCCGGACCGCGCTGCTGGACGGCTTCCTGACGGTGTTCGTGGTCGCGGCGTTCGGCGCTCTGATCGTCGACCGTGACCAGGTGCGGGAACGGATGCATGTGGCGTTTCTGGAAGGCCGGATCGCCGAGACGGCGTGGGGGCCGCGTCTGGGGGTGCGGTGGTGGCGGTTCGGCGCCGGTGTGCTGCTCGGGCTGGCATGCGCGACGAAGTGGTCGGGCCTGTACTTCGTGATGTTCTTCGGCATCATGACCGTCGCGTTCGACGTCGCCGCCCGCAAGCAGTACCACGTGCCGCGGCCGTGGCTGGGCGCCTTCCGCCGCGACGTCGGTCCGGCACTGTACGCGCTGGTACTGATCCCGTTCGGGGTGTACCTGGCGTCCTACACGCCGTGGTTTGCCTCAGAGACCGCCGTGGACCGCTATCAGGTGGGACGCTCCCTCGGACCGGACAGTGCGCTGCCGGTCCCGGACGCCCTCCGGTCGCTGTGGCACTACACCTACGCGGCCTACCGCTTCCACTCCGGCCTGACCAATGCTGACGGCAACCACCACCCGTGGGAGTCCAAGCCGTGGGCCTGGCCGATGTCGCTGCGCCCGGTGCTGTACGCGATCGACACCGAGAACGTGTCGGGGTGCGGTGCGCAGTCGTGCGTCAAAGCGGTGATGCTGGTCGGCACGCCGGCGCTGTGGTTCCTCGCGGTGCCCGTGCTGGCCTGGGCGGTGTGGCGGTCGTTCGTGAAGCGGGACTGGCGGTATGCCGCGCTGCTGGTCGGCTACAGCGCCGGCTTCCTGCCCTGGTTCGCCGACATCGACCGGCAGATGTACTTCTTCTACGCCGCGACCATGGCGCCGTTCCTGGTGATGATCATCGCGATGATCCTCGGCGACATCCTGTACAAACCGGGGCAGAACGCCGAGCGGCGGACCCTGGGGCTGCTGGTGGTGTGCAGCTATGTGGCGCTGGTGATCACGAACTTCGCGTGGCTGTACCCGATCCTGACCGGGCTGCCGATCTCCCAGCAGACGTGGAACATGCAGATCTGGCTGCCGTCCTGGCGGTAGCCGCGTTCGCCTCGCGAAACCGCCACCACGGTAGTCAGCTGTCGCGATCCGCTACCGTGATGGCGGTTTCGCGAAGTGCTAGAGCGGGTCGCGGCCGGCGGGACACGACATGCAGCGCGGCCCGCCGCGGCCGGTGCCGAGCTCCGAGGCCGCGATCGGCAGCACTTCGATGCCCGCATCCATAAGGCGCGCATTGGTTTCGGTGTTGCGCTCGTAGGCCACCACAACCCCGGGGGCCAGTGCCAACGTGTTGTTGCCGTCGTCCCACTGCTCACGCTCGGCGGTGACGGGGTCCAGCCCGGTGTCGATCACCCGCAGCTTGCCGATCCCCATCGCGTGGGCCGCCGCGTCGACGAACGGTGCGGCACGGTCGATCTTCACCCCGCTGGACTCGCGCCGGATGGTGAACGCCGTCAACGAATCCTGGATGTTCGGGTACATCACCACGGCATCGGTGTCGACCATCGTGCACACCGTGTCCAGGTGCATCTGCGCGCGTTCCTGGGCGATGGGCACCGCCAGCACGGTATGCGCGAGGTCGTCGTCGAACAGGCTGCGCGCCAACGCCTCCGCGCCCGCGGGCGTCGTCCGCTCCCCCACTCCAACGGCCACCACACCGGGCGCCAGCAGCAGCACGTCGCCTCCCTCGATCGGCGCCGACCGTGACTCATACGCCCGCCGCACCCCGAGGAATCGGGGGTGGTGGGCGTAGATCAGATCGGTCAGGGAGGTCTCGCGCGCCCTGGCGTGCATCGACAGCGATGTGATCGCCACCCGCGGGCCGATCCAGAACGACGAGTCGCGGGTGAACAGCAGATTCGGCAGCGGGTCGATGACGAAGTCCCCGCCGTGGTGCATGCGCCGCACCAGAGACAGCTCGTGCTCCCCGAACGGCAGTTCGTCGAACGTCATCCCGGCCATCAGCACCCGGGCCAGCGCGGCGGGCTCCAGGGTGCGCAGGTACGCCGAGAGTTCCTGGGCCAGCGGCACTCCGAGGCGGCGCGCATCGACCGCGGCGGAGATGCCGTGCATCCGGGCCGCGCCGCTCTTGGCCAGCGCCTCGGTCAGCAGGTCACCGAGCAGCAGCACCTCCACGCCGCGCGAGCGCAGCAGCTCGGCGAACGCGTCGTGCTCTTGCTGGGCCCTGGCCACCCACGGCAGCCCGTCGAAGAGCAGCGTGTCGTTGTTGCGGGGCGTCAGCCGCTGCAGTTCGGGCCCTGGCCGGTGCAGGATCACAACCCGCAGCGTGCCGACTTCCGAGTTGCACCCGAGCGCGGCTTCAGTCACGTCTAGCACCGTAACCCGGATCGCCACCTCAACTAGGGTTGAGGTCATGGAGCGGCCCCACGAACTCACGCCGGGCGAGATGTCGGTGCGCAGCGGGGTGTCGGTGTCGGCGTTGCATTTCTACGAACGCGCTGGGCTCATCACCAGCCGTCGCACCGGCGGGAACCAGCGCCGCTACTCGCGCGACACACTGCGCCGGGTCGCGTTCATCCGGATGTCGCAGCGACTCGGCATCCCGCTGGCCCGGATCCGGGAAGCGCTGGCCACCCTGCCGTCGGACCGGGTGCCCACCAGCAAGGACTGGGCCAGGCTCTCGGCGGGGTGGCGGCAGGATCTCGATCAGCGCATCCTGCATCTGCAACGGCTGCGCGACAATCTCGCGGGCTGCATCGGCTGCGGGTGCTTGAGCCTCAAGGTGTGCGCGCTGGCCAATCCCGGCGACATGCTCGCCGAGGAGGGCCCGGGCGCAGCCCGGCTCTGAGGGTTCCGGTTCCCGATGTTCACACCGTCTTCGAACGGGTGTGCGATAGAGTGCAGGGTATGGAGCCGGCTGTGCAAAGCTCTCTGTTCGACCCCTCCGACCGCCGCGACCTCGGCGGCGGCGCGTGGCTGGAGGTGCGGTCCGGGTGGCTGTTCCAGGATGGTTCAGCCGACGACACGCTGTTCAGGGAGCTGCGTGATCAGATCCCGTGGCGTGCCGAGCGGCGCCAGATGTACGACCGGGTGCTCGACGTGCCGCGCCTGGTGAGCTTCCATAACCTGCTCGACGACCCCGTACCGCATCCGCGCCTGAAGCAGCTGCGCCGCCGCCTCAACGACGCGTACGCCGGGGAGCTCGGCGAGCCGTTCGTCACCGCCGGCCT
This sequence comes from Mycobacterium sp. ZZG, assembly GCF_054786995.1. Classification (NCBI taxonomy): domain Bacteria; kingdom Bacillati; phylum Actinomycetota; class Actinomycetes; order Mycobacteriales; family Mycobacteriaceae; genus Mycobacterium; species Mycobacterium sp. ZZG. Next base: position 17,738 of record NZ_JBTBFV010000017.1, on the reverse strand, counting down.
CTGCCTTTACCGCGACGGCAACGACAGCGTCGCCTGGCATGGCGACAACATCGGCCGCAGCAGTACCGACGACACCATGGTCGCCATCGTAGGTCTGGGCGCGACAAGGGTTTTCGCGTTGCGCCCGCGCGGCGGCGGACCGTCGCTGCGGCTCCGTCACTGCCACGGCGACCTGTTGGTGATGGGCGGCTCGTGCCAGCGCACCTGGGAACACGCCGTGCCGAAGACCGCGCGGCCCACCGGTCCGCGCATCAGCATCCAGTTCCGCCCCCACGACGTCCGGTGACGACGGCTCAGCCCCTGACCAGCCCGACCGTCTGCGCGACGAGGTCGCGGGCGCGCTGGGTGTCCACCCGGGCCACCGGCTTGTCGGCGACCACCAGCGGGTTGGCGGTCACGATCACGATGAACGTCCCGAAATGGGCGACGTAGTTGTACAGCTCGCCGGTGCGCGGCCCCTGCGCCGTCGTCGTCTGCAGCACCCGGTGGGTGCCGACGGTGTGCACACCGTCGATCTGCGGGGCCTCCACGACCTCGACGAGGCCGCGCATCCCCGGCCCGTTGAAGCTCACCTTGCGGCACTGGTCGGCGGGGGTGTTGGCGGAAACGGGCTCGGAGGTCTCGACGGCGATCACGATGTAGCGCACACCGTCACCCTCGGCGGTGGTGGCCGCCATGTTGCCTTTGACGCCGTCAGGGATGGCCTGCTCGTCGGCGGCCTGCCCGCAGTCGGCCGGATCGAAGGTCAGCCCGGGCGGCAGCTTCTGCGCGGTCAGGTACTGCGGGTCGATGGCCGCCGGACCCACCGAGTGGACCGTGAACGACGCCGGGAAGTCGGCTTTCAGGTCCGAGACCCGGGCGATGTCGGCGTTGGAGTGATCCTCGGACTGCGCGGCCCCGCACGCGGTTGCCAGCGCCGCGCACATCACCGCGGCGGCCGCCCGGAGGCTCGGAGGGTTTGACATCGCCGCCAATGTACCCGGGCAGCCCGGCTCAACCGCGCAGCGCCGACACCGTTTCGGCGAGCAGTCCGGATGCGAAATCACGACTGAGCACGGGGTGCGGCGACCCGGGGTCTGTGAGCACCGCGACGAAACAGATGTGGTCACCCAGGTAGGCGACGAAGGTCTCGGCATGCGTGCGGGTCTCGGTGCCGCCCTCGACGACGGTGGTGGCGGCACTGCTCATCCCGACGGTCCTGGCGGCGGGGATGTCCGGACCCGGCACGCCGGTCACCACACCCGTCGTGTGCCCCGACGCCACCGTCCACTGCGAGCAGCCCTCGTCGGGCGGCGTAGCAGGCGCCGCGTCGGCGGTGCCGGCGACCAGCGCGTAGACGATCCCGCCAGGGCCGGAGGCCGACCATCCCCGCGCGGTGACCGGATCGACCGCAGGCGCACCCAGCACCGCGCAGTGTCCGGGATCGACGGTGGGTGTGTCGCGCAGGCCCCACACGGCGAACGGCGACGGCGGCCCGGTGTAGGCGGTCACCTCGTAGTCCTCGGGCAGGCGGTCGCGGGCGCGGTCGATGCGCGCCGGGTTGACTGTGTGATCGACCGCCGGCGACGGGGCGGGCGCCGGTACCGGTTCCGGCGGCGCCGCGCAGGCGGCACCGGCCAGCGCCAGCGCGAAGAGGGCGAACAGCCTCACGGGCTGTTGATACCACGCCGGACCGGGCGGGCACGGGTGCGACGCTCAGGCCGCGTCGGCGGTGTCCCGGTCCGACGGCACATCGGAGGTGTCCCGGTCCGACGGTACGTCTGAGGTGTCCTCGCGCTCGGCGGGTGTCACCGGATGCCGCTCTTCGGCTTCTGGCGACGTCGGGTCGACGTGCTGCGCCGATTCTTCGTCGGGTTCCGCGAGTTCGACCTCTTCGTCGGGTTCAGCGAGCTCGGCCTCTTCGTCGGGTTCTGCGAGCTCGATCTCGGTTCGGGCCGGGGGCTCCGTGCCGTCGCCTGCGGGTTCCTCCTCCCCGCCGCCACGTTCGCTTTTCCCCGACGCAAGACCGGACTCCCGTTGCGCCGCATCGCTTCTGATTTCCGGCGAGGCGCCGGCCGGCAGGTCCGGACGGCCGACACCGAAGGTGCCCGGTTCGGTGGTGCGCAGCACGCGCCCGAGTCCCAGTCCTTGGGTGAAGTTGTCGACGGCCACCGGGATCGACGCGACGAGCCTGCCCGCCAACCCGATCACGCTCGTGACCGGCCGCCAGCTCATGAGTCTCGGCACGCCCGGGCCGATGTGACGGTCGTAGGCATCCTCGATGAGCACGCGCAGCGGCGCATCGATCGCCTTGAGGATCGGCCGGGGCACGAACGGCGCGAACGGCTGGAGCAACGGCACGAGGTCGGTCTCGACGAGGTAATAGTCGGTGTCGCCCTCATGACCTTGGAACCGGGCCTGTCTGAGCGGCACGTCCACGGTCTCGCCGTGCAGCAGGCCGTATCCGAGCAACGCGTTCACCGTCGCGAGCAGGTTGAGCGGACGCACCGGGAAGTCCCCACCGAGCCCGTCGTACTGGCGCACCAGGTCGACGGTCGGGAACACCGGGCCGCCGCCGGCCAGCCTGGGCCCGTCGGTCGGTGACGCGCCGGGGAACGGGATCCGCAGGACGGGGATGGTCGGCCAGCGATGCAGTCGCATCAGCACGCCGCCGTTGGGCCGCATCGGATTCGCCACCAACATGAACGACATACCGGGATCGCCCGGTTCGTAGTCCCGGATGAGGTCGCGTTTGGCCAGCGAGGCGATCACGGCGCTCTGCGAGTAGCCGAACACACTCAGCGTGTCGCCGGCCTGCGGCGCACCGGTACCGACTCCGGGCGTCACCGCCGGGTCGGCGTTGAACACGCACTCCGCACCCGCCCGTACGCAGCGGTGCAGGTTCGCCAGGCCCTCGGCGACCGACGTCTCGAACGTCAACCGCCCAATCGGGAAGAAGTCCTCCGGGGTGACGACGGCCACGGCGTTGGTCACCGGGCCCGACGACCCCGCGAACGCCGGATCAAGGTGCCGGGTCACCGCGTTGTCGAGGTAGTCGGTGACGAACCGCGGGCCGTCCCGGGGTGCGGCCAGCGGATGGAAGGTGCCACCCATGATCAGCGCGGTGGTGTTCGCGGTCAGGGTCAGCGCGACCCCGGGCAGCGCCCACGACACCGGCAGCGCCGCCACGCTAGCGAGCACTAAAAAGAGCGCCGCAATCGGGCGAATGACAAGCCCCATGTCCCGACCCCTCAACCATCGCGCCGGTACAGGCAACATGTACCACCACCCGAACGGCCGCGGACGATTTCGGCAAACACCGTCGGGGAGCTGCCAGCAAATTCATCAGGCTTGACCTCGAAATCCATCTCTCCAGCTCGATATGCTGCGCTGCGATCCGGCCTTCGTCGCGCACCGACCGTGTCGACCCACGGGGCCGGCGAACAGGAGACGACATGACCAACGCAATGCGGGCCGGCGTCACCGCGATCGCGGCCGTCGCACTCGGGATCGGGCTGGCCGCCTGCAGCTCGGACAACTCCGGCGAGGAGTCCGGCACCGAAGCGTCCGCGACGACGTCCGAGAGCGCCGCTCCCGACCAGGCGTCTCCATCGCCGACGCCGGCCGCGGGCCCGGGCAAGACACTGGCGCAGTACATCGAGGAGAGCGGCCTGACTGAAACGCCGGTGCTGCGCGGCGATCCGGGCGCACCGACGATCACCCTCCCGCTGCCCGCCGGCTGGGAGGCGGCAGGACCCCGGGCGCCCCAGGGCGCCTACGACGCGATCATCTACACCGCGGACCCGACGGCGACCACCCCTCCGACGATCGTCGCGTTCGTCTCCAAGCTCACCGGCGATGCGGACCCGGCCAAGGTGATCGAGTACGCCCCCAACGAGACCCGCAACCTTCCCGGTTTCCAGGGCGCGGACAAGGGTGAGCCGAGCAATCTCGGCGGGTTCGACGCCACCCAGATCGGCGGCTTCTACACCAAGGACGGCATCAACCACATGGTGGCGCAGAAGACCGTCGTGATTCCCGGCCAGGACGGGCTGTTCGTGCTGAAGCTGACCGCGGACGGCACCGAGGATCTGGCGTATCCGTTGATGGAAGCCACCGCGGCCATCGACGAGCAGACCACGATCACCCCCTGACCCGGCTCAGGCGCGCGACAGCTCCGAGGCCTCGGCGATCTGTTCTGGGCTGGGCCGCACACCGGTGTAGCGCTCGAACTGTTCGGCGGCCTGCAGTGCGATCACCTGTGCGCCGGTGATCACCGGCACGCCGGCCGCCCGTGCGGCCCTGATCAAGGGCGTCTCCGACGGCAGGGCCACCACGTCGAACACCGTGGTGGCTTCGGCGATCGCGGCCTCACCGAACGCGATTTCGTGTTCCTCGGGCGCCCCGGCCATCCCGATCGGGGTGACATTGACCAGGATCGGCGCGGTGACGTCGGTGACGTCGGTGACGTGTGTGTAGCCGAGCCGGTCGGCCAGTACGCGCCCGCTGTCGGGGTTGCGCGCGACCACGAAGCCCGTGCCGAACCCGGCCCCGACGAAGGCCGCGCCGACTGCCTTGGCCATGCCGCCGCTGCCGCGGATCACCACCGGATCGTCGGGGTCGAGGCCGTGCTCGGCGATGAGTTGTTGCACCGCAAGGTAATCGGTGTTGGACGCGGTGAGCCGGCCACCCGGCACCGCGGTGTCGTTGACGATGGTGTTCACCGACTCGATGGCCTGTGCCGACGGCTCGACCTCGTCGACCAGCGCGAGCACGTCCTCCTTGAACGGCATGGACACCGAGCAGCCGCGGATGCCGAGCGCGCGCACCCCGCCGATCGCCGCTGCGATGTCGGTGGTGGTGAAGGCCTTGTAGAGGAAGTCGAGGCCGAGCACGTCGTAGAGGTGGTTGTGGAACCGGGTGCCGATGTTGCTGGGACGTCCCGCCAGCGAGATGCACACCGTCGTGTCCTTGCTCAGCGGCGGCCGGGTCATCCGGCGGCTCGGATCACCTGGCGCGCCATCTGGCGGATCTGAGTCACCAGTTCCCGTCCGAGGGGCAACTCCTCGACCGGCGGCACCGCGATCTCGGTGACCACGACGTTGAGATCGTCGCGGCGCCACGCCGCGCCGTAGCGGTCCAGAATCGAGCGCATCGCGTAGTTGTCGCTGAGCACGCGGGCGGTGAACCGCTGCACCCCGTCATACCGCGCCGCCACCGAGATCGCACTCATCATGAACGTCCCGATCCCTCTGCCCTGATACGCGTCGCCGACGATGAAGGCGACCTCCGCCTCGTCGGGGCGGTGCACGTCGCGGACGAACCGGACGTCGGCGACGACCGGGCCGTCGAAGCCCTCGGTCAGCACGAACACGAAGTGGTCCCGGTAGTCCACCGCGAACAGATAGGTCAGCAGCGACTTCGTCGGCGATCGCATCGACTGGAAGCGCCGGTACAGGGTCTCGGTCGAGAACTCGACCGGCCCGTTGGCGGTGCGCTCGACGTCACCCGGCAGCACGGGTCGCAGATGCAGGACGGTGCCGTCACGCATCGTGACCGGGATCGGGGTGATGAACGCGGCGATCCGCTGACGCGCGGTGCGCACCAAGCGGTCGACCATGCCCGGGATCTCGAGCATGGTGGCGAATGCCTCGCGGCCGCCGACCCAGCCGGTCAGCGGTTCGGTGGCCACCACCGTCGCCGTGCGCGGCGCGTCCCGCAGCAATGCGATCTCGCCGACGATCAGGCCGGGGTCGACCTCGACGAAGGTGTCATGGCCGTCGTCGCCGGCGTGGGTGACCTCGGCCCGACCGCTACCGATCAGCAGGAACGACACTGCCAGCTCACCCTGCTGCATCAGCACCTGACCCGCCGCCGCGGTAAGCGGGCGCAGCTGCGCGGCCAGCGGCACCAACGCCTCCACCGGGACACCGTCGAAGACGGTCAGCGCGGCCAGGTCATCGGCTCGCACGGTGGTCAGGCCGGACACAGACTCGAGGCTACGGGCGTGCGGGGATGTCCGGCAAGGAAGCGGCAAGACCGTCAGCAAACGCCCGTTTGTGAGTTGCATCGCGTTCGAGCGGTTCCGTCCCGCCGCCGGCGAACACGCTGTTGGATGGCTGTGAAGTCAACGGCAACGAAACGGTGTTGATGCAAAGGGATCAGCGGCGCGCTGGTCACTACGAGTGGTTCAGTGGCTACCTCGAGGCGCGCGGGGGGCGCGCACGGTGCGCTTGTTGGTGGCCGGCACCGCACTGTCGATGTCGGGAGCGTTGCTCGTTCTGCTGCGCGGCGCGGGAGGACCGGACGGAACGGTCGAACGCACGATGATGCTGCTCGCCGTCGGCGGCGGTGTGGCGGGTACGGCACTGTGGCTGTGGCGCTGGCCGACCCGGCCGCAGTCGGCCGCGTTCGTCGTGGTCACGTCGCTGGCGATCGCGCTGGCGTGTCTCGCTTATCCGGATCCGCTGGCGGGCCTACTCGGATGCATCGCGTTCAGCACGATCGGCGCGTTCGCCGCGTTCTTCCATTCGACGCGGTTGGTGCTGGGCATGGTCTTCATCGCCATCGCGGTGGCGTTCAGTCGAGCCGTCGAGTTGGCCGAAGGCGGGCGGTTGGCGCTGGCCGCGGTTGATTTCGTCCTGGTGCTGCAGGCCAATATCACGATGCCCGTGGCCATCCACGCGCTGCTGCGGGCGTTGCGCGGGGACCTGGTCAACGCCGACCTCGACCCACTGACAGGGCTGTTGAACCGCCGCGCGTTCCACCGGCTCGTCCTCGGCATGTTCGACGGCCGGTCCGCCGACGCATATCTGTTGGTCGCACTGCTCGACCTCGACGACTTCAAGGGGCTGAACGACGCGCACGGGCATCTCGTCGGAGACCGAGCCCTGGTCGCCGTAGCTGACACGCTGCGGGCGACCGCGACACCGACGGCGGTGATCGCACGCAGCGGTGGGGAGGAGTTCCTGATCGCCGACGTGGTGTCATCGGCCGAGGCCGCCCAGGAATGCCAGCGGATCTGTGACGCCATCGCCGGACTGCACATCCCCGTCACCGTCACCGCCAGCCTCGGCACGGCCGTCGCCGCGCTCGACGGTGTGCGGCCCCGCGACCGCGACGGCGTCGTCGACCATCTCATCGCCGCCGCGGACATGGCGATGTACGCGCAAAACGTAACGGCGGCAATCAATGTCATCACCACGGCGTCTGGGTGTCACCGGGTTCGGCCTGAGCGAACAAGAAAGTGAGGGAAATGTGCGTACTTTGATCACCGGAGTCGACGCCGAGGGCAGGTCGTGTGTCGTCAGCGACGGCGAGCTGACGCTGGATCGCCTGGCACCGGGCTTCGCGATGGGTGTCCCCTACGAGACGACGGCGACTCCACCGCCGGCGCGCCCCGAGGGCACCGCCCCGCTGATCGACCAGGGCATCGCGCCCGGCCTGATCCGCTGGATGGTCGTGGACCTGGGCCCCGACTCCGAGACGCCGATGCACCACACCGACACGATCGATTTGGAGACGGTGCTCTCCGGCACCGTCGAGCTGGTGCTCGACGACGGCGCGCACCGGCTTGAACAGGGCGATCTGGTGGTGCTGGCCGGCGTGGACCATGCATGGCGGGCCGGGCCGCAGGGCTGCCGGCTCAGCGCGGTACTCATCGGAACCCCGCCGCCCGCTTGACAACCGAACGGAGACGACATGGACCGGGACACCTACGAGAAGGGCCGGCATATCCGTACCGAGGTTCTCGGCGCGGACTACGTGAACCGCGCCGCAGCCAACGCAGACGAGTTCTCGCAGCCGCTGCAGGATCTGGTCACCGAATACTGCTGGGGCGCGGTGTGGGGGCGTGACGGCTTGGCGCTCAAGACCCGAAGCATGCTCAACCTGGCGATGATCGCGGTGCTCAACCGGCCGCAGGAACTCGCCACCCACATCAGGGGCGCGCTGAGCAACGGGGTCACCCGCGATGAGATCCGCGAGATCTTCCTGCAGGTCGGTGTGTACGCCGGGATCCCCGCCGCCGTCGACAGCTTCCGCGTGGCCAAGGCCACGTTCGCCGAACTCGAAGACGAGTAGCCGGCCGTGGACGTGGGATTCATCGGGTTGGGGAACATGGGGTTCCCGATCATGAGCCGGCTGGTCGCCGCCGGGCACGAGGTGGTGGTTTTCGACACCCGCCCGGAATTGGTGGCGCGGGCGGTTCAGCTCGGCGGTGCGCCCGGCGCGTCGGTGCGTGAGGTGGCCGACCGGGCCGCCACGGTGCTGGCGAGTCTGCCCACCCCACGGGCGTCCAACGACGTCGTCGCCGAGGTGGCCCGCGGATCGGCGGTGCGCCGGTTCGTCGATCTGTCGACCGTGGGACAGCAAGCGGCTCAACGTAACCGGGAACTGCTCGCCGTTCATGGCGTCGCGGCGCTGGACGGCCCGGTCAGCGGTGGGGTAAATGGCGCGCAGGCCGGCACGCTGGCGGTGATGGTGTCGGGCCCGCGGGCCGAATTCGAGGCGCTGGAACCGGTTTTCGCAGTGATCGGCCGGGCCATCTTCGTGTCCGAAGAGCCCGGCGCGGCACAGACCATGAAGCTGATCAACAACCTGATGGCGGCGACCACGCTGGCCGCGACCGCCGAGGTGGTGGTGATGGGCGTCAAGGCGGGGCTGGACCCTCAGGTGATGATCGACGTGCTCAACGCCGGCTCGGGCGGCACCCACGCCAGCCGTGACAAGTTCCCCCGCGCGGTGCTCCCCCGCACGTTCGACTACGGCTTCGCCACCGGTCTGATGACCAAGGACGTGCTGCTCTATCTGGACGAGGCGCGGGCTCTGGAATCACCGGCGGTCCTCGCGGAGTCGGTGGCGCGGCTGTGGGAGCAGACCCAGGCCGAAGAGGGCGCAGCATCGGATTTCACATCGGTGGTCAAACCGATGGAGCGGATCGCCGGTGTGACGATCGGACCGACGTGACGCAGGCGATATTGCTAGTACGCTAACAGTTAGTGGACTATGTAACTTATGGCCGCGCCCGTCACCGAGGATCTCGACCCGCTCGCTCTCGAGCGGCAGGTCTGTTTCGCGCTGGCGGTGACCAACCGCGCCGTCCTGGCCGTGTACCGGCCACTGCTGGAACCGCTCGGGCTGACCCACCCGCAGTACCTGGTGATGCTGTCGTTGTGGGATCACCAGAAGCAGTCCGCGGCACAGCAGAGCGCACTGTCGGTCAAGCAGATCGCCAAGACGCTGCAGCTGGATTCGGCCACCCTGTCGCCGATGCTCAAGCGGTTGGAGGCGATGGGGTTGGTCACCCGTGCCCGCAACGCCGCCGATGAACGGACCACCGACATCGCGCTCACCCCGGCCGGTGCCGCACTGCGCGAGCGTGCGGTGGAGATCCCGGCGGCGGTCGTGGCGCGGCTCGGGGTCGACCTGGCCGAGCTGGAGCATCTGCACGACGTCCTGACCCGCATCAACTCAGCCGCCCAGGCCGCGGACGCGGTGGCGTCGTCCTGAATCCCGTCCCCCGAAGGAGACCGACAATGGCCCATGATGAGCCGCAAGGCACCGATAAACCCAATATCTGGCAGTACCTCACCTATTGCTATGGGCGCCGGCTGCCGAAATCGATGGACCGCTGGGTCGCCGAGGATCTGGCCGGCCAGGGCGCGATCCGCAGGCATATGATCCGCTACGCCATCCCCCCGCTGTTTGTCCTGGCCCCACTGTGGCTGCTGCCCGCGTCGGTCTACATGCGCATCGAGATGACGGTGCCGATCTACATCTGGGCGCTGCTGATGGGGCTGGCGTTGAACAAGGTGTGGCGCCGGCACCGCCTGGCCACCCACGGGCTCGACCCGAACCTGGTCGACGTGATCAAGCGCAAGAAGGACGCGCAGATGCACGAGGACTACGTCCGCCGGTTCGGCCCGCGGCCTGACGACGCCCAGGCGCACTCCAACAGCAGTCCGTTCTGAGGGGTTTTCCGTCGGCGACCCCGGGTACGCGGAGCGTCGGCAGTGGGGTCATCAAGCGGTGTGGTTGCGCCCGGCTCTCTGTGAGGCGGTCGCCTGGGTAACCACCGGTGTTGAGAGCCCAGCATGAGGGCTGGGTGGCCGCCGCGAAAATCAGTCTGCGGTGCGACAATCGGGGCGTAAACCAGAAATCCCCGGCCGATGGCCGGGGATTTTCCGTATCGATGTGTGGAGCTAAGGGGAATCGAACCCCTGACCTACTCGATGCGAACGAGTCGCGCTACCAACTGCGCCATAGCCCCTGGTGCCGGTACAGGTTATCAGCCACCGGTCACCGGCAGAAATCGGTAGGTCCTCTACTGCCCCGCTGCACGCGGCAGGTCGTAGTGTCGCGAGAACGGCGCGTAATCGAGGTGTTCGAACGCCGGGTCCTCGTCATCGATCTCCAGCACCGCGGCACCGGGCCTGCGCAGCCGGGCGGGGGTCACGTCGAACTCCGGGTCGCTGGTGTTCTCGACGCCGAGCCGCGACCTGGCCAGCCGCTGGGCGCGGCGCCGGCGCAACTGCTCCTCGATGCGGGTCTGACGGCGCAGGTAGGCCAGATAGAGCGCGGTGACCACGCCGACGGCGCCACAGACCCACCACATCGACGACGACCACGTGAACGCCGCGACGGCGCTGGTCAACAGCAGCACGCCCATCACCGCGATGGTGCGGGCACGGAACCGGTACTTGCGAGCCGACACCGCCGCGGCCATGGTCGACTCCCGGCGCCGGCGCCGCGCCTCGCTCATCGAGTCCGCCATGCGCGGCTCGGTGTCCTCCGGCGCCTCGGACTCCCCGGCCGGCCGGCTCTTTGCCGCCGCCTCGGCCTGCACCGGCTCGTCGTCCTCGTACTCGTACTCGTCGTCGATCACCGAGTACACCCCGGTGTCCTCGGACGTGTCGCGTCCGGGGTCCTGCGACGCCGCATGAACCGGCTGCCCTTCCGGCTCCGCCGTGTGGTCCGCATCGGCGGTGTACTCGTCGGCCGCGACGGGGTCGGACTGCTGGTCTTCGGCCGACGGGGCCGCGAGCAGCGCGCCGGAGTCCTCGACGACGTCCACATCGAGGTAATCGGGTTCGGCGTCGGCCGCCTCCGCCTCGGCGGCGACCATCACCACCGCGGCGCCGGGTGCGCGGTCCTCGGCGTCGTCGGCGTCGTCCTCGGACGGCCGCCAATGCGGGTCGCTGCGGTGGCCGGCCGCGGGCCCGCGCCGACGCAGCCGCGCACTGGCACCGCTGTTGAGCACGCGGGTGGCCAGCGCGACGTCGCTGGTGCGGCGCACCGCATCGCGCTTGCTGATCAGCATCGGAACAAGCACGAAGAGCCAGAGCACAACGAGCGAGATCCAAAGAAGAGATTGGGGGATGCTTGGCATGGCGCCTGCTCCTTTCCCCATCAGGCTAGGTCTGTGACCAGCGCATCCGTGGGCGGCGCGCCGACACAATTACACACCTGTAATTCGCTGGAGACAAGCACCAATAGTCACATGTGTCACATCAGTAACACGCACCGGTTCGTGCGCAGGACTCAATTTCGCGTGACGACGCAAATGGAAACGGCCAAATTGCGCCGACTCACGGAACGGGGGTCAGGCCCACGAGGCGCGACCGGCCCGCACCAGCGCCGCGGCCACGCTGCCGTTCAACTCCTCGATCGTGAGCGCCACCAGCAGGTGATCGCGCCACGCCCCGTCGACGTCAAGATATCGCTTCAAGAGGCCTTCCTCGCGGAAACCGACCTTTGCCAGAACGGCCCGGCTCGCGCCGTTCTCCGGCCGCACGGTGGCCTCGACGCGATGCAGCGTCACCGGCCCGAAACAGTGGTCCAACCCCAGCGCCAGCGCCGCGGTGGCGACCCCTCCGCCGGTGAACTCACTGGCCACCCAGTAGCCGATCCACGCCGACCGCAGCGCGCCGTGGGTGACGTTTCCGATCGTCAGCTGCCCGGCGAACTGGCCGTCGAGTTCGATCGCGTACGGCAGCATGCGGCCTTTGCGGGCCTCCGAGCGCAGCCCCGAACACACCGAAGGCCACGACGAAACAGCATGGCGCAGTTCCCAATTCAGCTCCGCAGTAGGTTCCCACGGCTCGAGGTGTGCGCGGTCGGCCAGTCGGATCCTGCTCCACTGCGCGGCGTCGCGCAGTCGGACCGGGCGCAACCGGACCACCCCCGCAGGGACCCGCAGCGGGCCGACCGCCAGCGGCCAGCCGGGATGCTGCGACCGTGAACTCAAGAGGTTCATCACCGCCGCCATCTCGCGTTCACCCGCGTTGGGCCAGGAACGCGACGTCGACGATCTCCCCGGTACGGATCTGCTCGGCCTCGCTGGGAACGACGACCAGACAGTTTGCCTCCGCCAGCGTCGCAAGGAGGTGCGACGACGCCCCGGGCCCCCCGCCCAGCGCCTGCACCAGGTACTCACCGGTGTCCTGGTCGCGCATCAGCTGTCCACGCAGGAAGCCCTTGCGACCGGCGACCGACTCGATCGGCGACAAGGCCCGCGCCTGCACGATGCGTCGCATGGCCTGCCGCTTGCCGAGCGAGAGCCGGATCAGCGGGCGCACCATGACCTCGAACACGACGAGCGCACTGACGGGGTTGGCGGGCAGCAGGAACACCGGAACTCCGTCTGCGCCGAGCTGGCCGAACCCCTGGACCGAACCGGGGTGCATCGCGATGCGGGTGACCTCCATGTCGCCGAGTTCTGCGAGCACCGCCCGCACCCCCTCGGCGGCGGCGCCGCCGACCGCGCCGGCGATGACGACGACTTCAGACCGGCTGAGCTGACCCTCGACCACTTCGCGGAGTTTCTTGGGGTCGGCGGAGACGATGCCGACACGGTTCACCTCGGCGCCGGCATCGCGACCGGCGGCTGCCAACGCATAGGAGTTCACGTCGTAGACCTGGCCGTTACCGGGGGCGCGCGAGATGTCGACGAGTTCACCACCGACCGAGAGCACCGACAGCCGCGGCCGCGGATGCACCAGCACCCGCTCGCGACCGACTGCGGCGAGCAGACCCACCTGCGCGGCGCCGATGATCGTGCCCGCGCGCACCGCCACATCTCCGGGTTGCACGTCGTCGCCCGTGCGGCGCACGTAGGCCCCCGAGCGCACGCCGCGCAGCACCCGCACCCGGGACGCACCGCCGTCGGTCCAGCGCAGCGGCAGCACGGCGTCGGCGAGCGTGGGCATCGGCGCCCCGGTCTGCACGCGTGCCGCCTGCCTGGGCTGCAGCCGGCTGGGTGTGCGGGCGCCCGCCTCGATCAGCCCCATCACCGGCAGGCTGATCTCCCGCGGGCGGCTCTCATCGCGGTCGGCGTCACCGTCGGCGCTCTCCTCGGCAGGCGCGCCTCCGACACCGAGCACGTCGACACTGCGCACCGCGTAGCCGTCGATGGCGGCCTGATCGAACCCGGGCAGCGGACGCTCGGTGACGACCTCCTCGGCGCACATGAGACCCTGGGCTTCGGCGATCGCCACCCGCACCGGCCGCGGCGCCACCGCGGCAGCTGCTACCCGGGCTTGTTGCTCCTCCACCGAACGCACGGCACGCCTTTCTCACCTCGCATGGGCTGGCGCCGACCGATCGGTCGGCGGATGCGCTCGATCACAGCCGCTACTGCTCGGACGTCGCCGGAGCGAGGCCCAGCCGCTCGACCAACCACCGGCGCAATTCAGGCCCGTAGTCGTCCCGCTCCAACGCAAAGTCAACCGCAGCCTTCAGGTAGCCCCCGGGATTTCCCAGGTCGTGTCGAGATCCGCGGTGGACGACCACGTGGACCGGATGACCCTCCTCGATCAGCAACGCGATGGCGTCGGTGAGCTGCAACTCGCCACCGGCGCCACGCGGAATGCGCCGTAGCGCGTCGAAGACGGCGCGGTCGAGCACATAGCGCCCGGCCGCGGCGAAAAGCGAAGGTGCGTCTTCGGACTTCGGCTTCTCGACCATCCCCTTGACCCGCAGCACGTTCGGGTTGGTGGCGTCCGGCACCTCCTCGACGTCGAAGACGCCGTAGGCGCTGATGTCCTCGCGATCCACCTCGATCGCGCACAGCACGGTGCCGCCGCGCTTGGCGCGCACCTTCGACATGGTCTCCAGCACACCGGTCGGCAGCACGAGGTCGTCGGGCAGCAGCACCGCGAGCGCGTCCTCGTCATCCGACAGGCTGGCCTCCACACAGCCGACGGCGTGGCCGAGACCGAGCGGTTCGGCCTGCACGACCGATTCAACCTTGATCAGGGCCGGGGCGCGCCGGACCTTTTCCAACATCGTCTTCTTGCCCCGCGCCTCCAGCGTGCCCTCGAGCACGAGGTCCTCGACGAAGTGCGCGACGACGCCGTCCTTGCCCTCGGAGGTGATGATGATCAGACGTTCGGCGCCGGCTTCGGCCGCCTCGGCGGCGACCAGTTCGATGCCCGGCGTGTCGACAACCGGCAGCAGCTCTTTCGGCACCGTCTTGGTCGCGGGAAGAAAACGCGTCCCCAGCCCCGCTGCGGGGACGACCGCGGTGCGCGGGATAGCAACTTCAGGCCGGTTCATCGTTCACACACTAACCTCTCTGAGTCGGTTGTTCCTTCCTTACCCGTCGTTAAGAGGACTAGTCGGTGTCGTCGACCAAATCAGAATTGCGGACCGAAATCCTCAGCGCGCGTCGGTCATTGACTCAGCAAATGCGAGTCCGCGAGGCCGCACAGCTGGCCCGTCATCTGGGCGCCCTGATTCCCGCTGGAACCACGGTGTGCGCGTACCTCCCGGTCGGCTCGGAGCCGGGGTCGGCGGCCATGGTCGACGATCTGGTCCGGCGCGACTGCACGGTGCTGCTGCCGGTGGCCCGTGAGGACGGTGACGGCACTCCCCTGCCGCTGCGGTGGGGACGGCACACGCCGGGGGCTCTCGTCGCGGCGCCGTTCGGTCTTCAGGAACCGCCGCCGCCGTGGCTGCCCGCCGGGGAGATGCGCAGCGCCACCGTGGTTCTGGTCCCGGCGCTGGCCGTCGACCGCAGCGGGGCACGGCTGGGGCGCGGCGCCGGCTACTACGACCGCACCCTGACCCTCGCGGAACCCGGCGTGCTGTTGGTGGCGGTCGTACGCGACGACGAGCTCGTCGACCGCCTGCCTTCCGAGCCGCACGATGTGCGGATGACGCATGCCCTCACACCACGGCAGGGGCTGGTGGCGCTGGCCGGCGGCCGGGAATGGCACGGTTCCGCTGGCGGTTCTAGCACTTGAGCCGGTAGAGTGCTAAGAAGTTTGACCACCTCGGAGGTTTGAGTGCCCACTTATTCCTATGCGTGCACCGAATGCAGCAACAAGTTCGACGTGGTGCAGGCGTTCACCGACGATTCGCTGACCGAGTGCCCGAAGTGCGCCGGACGGCTGCGCAAGGTGTTCGGCAAGGTCGGCGTGGTCTTCAAAGGCAGCGGCTTCTACCGCACCGACAGCCGGGAATCCAGGAAGAGCTCGAGTTCGGGCAGCTCGTCGAACGGCTCGGAGTCGTCGTCCACCACCTCTTCCTCGTCCTCGTCCTCGGACAAGTCCGGTTCATCGGACAAGTCCGCGTCGTCGACCACTTCTTCGGCACCCGCGGCCGCCGCGTCCAGCTGACGCGGCGAGTTATCCACAGCTTTCGCAATCTCCGCTGAATCGCGCTGTCCGCTCTGCCTAGCGTGGACCCATGGGGCATCCGCTGGACCGGTCGACTCTCGATCGCGTGTCCCGAGCACTGCGCCCCGACTGGACGCACACCGCGGCCGCCCGGCGGACGCTCGCAGCGGCGCTGGTCATCCTGGCGGCGGTCGCCGCGTGGCGGGGTGATCCGGGCGCCGACATGTCCGATGTCGTCGTGACGACCCACGACCTGTCTCCCGGGACCGAGCTCACCGCCGCCGACCTGCACGTCGAGGCACGGCCGGCCGCCACCATTCCGGACGGCGCGCACAGTTCCGTCGACGCGGTGGTGGGCACAATGCTCGCCGGGCCCGCCCGCCGCGGCGAAGTGCTGACCGACATCCGGCTACTCGGACCCCGGCTCGCCGAGTCCGCTGCCGGGCCTGACGCGCGGATCGTGCCGATTCCGCTGGCCGATGCGGCGCTGACGGATCTCGTCCGACCCGGAGATGTCGTCGATATCGTGGCCGCCCCCGCCGACGAGGCCGCCGATGCTCGCCTGATCGCGACCGACGCGGTGGTGGTCCTGGTCTCGGCGAAAGAAAGCGGGGTCGGTGCGCGCGGTTCGGGCCGGGTGGTCCTGGTGGCCCTACCGGCCGCCGCGGCGAAATCGGTCGCGGGCGCGGCCCTCGTCGAGGCGGTGACGCTGACCTTGCATTAGCTGATGAACCGCAGAACGCAAACCGCCCCCGGGGTTCCCCAGGGGCGGTTCGCGTAGGTCAGATCACCAGTCGCCGATACCGGGACCGGTCGGGTACTCACCCTCGAACGCGGACGCGGTGGTCCCGACGACAGCCTTGACGCTGTCACGGACCTCGCCGAACGCGTTGATGATGCCGGCGTCCGCGACCCGCGACTCGGAGATGCCGCGCGCGACGCCGAAGTCGTTGATGCGGATCACCGAGAACTCCGTGGCCTGCCGGCTCGTCACGGTCGGGCCGGGGCCGACTTCCTCGACATCCGCGCTGGCCGTACCGCTACCGAGTCCGGCGAAAGCTGTGGCCACGGCGAACGAGCCCAGGCCCAGAACACCCAGCTTCTTGGAACTGCGGGTAGACGCTTTGGCATGCTTGGCCATCAGCATTCCCCTTTGATAAGCGGACACAAGTGTCCTCGTTACGATTTCAGGCTTCCATAGAGTAGCAGTCAGAAACGCCGTGTGCGCGCCGAGCGGAAGATTCGATTTCGGCGGATCTTCGCAGGTCCACCACCGTTTCCTGTGAGTTTGTTGGACGTTCATGTCGGGCCGCCGCGCACCGGCGTCGGATCGCCGCCGGGGAGCACGAAGTCAGCCTGAACTCGTTGCCCACCAACGCTTTCCGCATCAGCTCGGGCGGCAGGGCGCAACAGTGCCGGTCCTGGGCATCTCCGAGGTGGCCCGCAAACAGGGTGGACAGGCTAAATTCCGGGAAGCCGCTCGACAACAGACCGAAAGGGGTGACCTTCATGTTGAAGGGGTTCAAGGAGTTCATCGCGCGGGGAAATGTCATCGACCTCGCCGTCGCCGTCGTCATCGGCGCCGCGTTCACCGGCCTGGTGACTGCCTTCACCGAGAACGTCATCCAGCCGCTCATCGACCGGATCGGCGCGGGCCCCGAGACCGAGTACGGCATCCTGCGAATCCCGTTGGGCGGCGACCAGTTCGTCGACCTCAATGCGGTGCTGTCGGCAGCGATCAACTTCCTCATCGTCGCCGCCGTCATCTACTTCGTGATCGTGGTGCCGTTCAAAAAGATCCGGGAGCGCGACAAGAAGGTGGAGTCGGCCGAGACCGAACTGACGCTATTGACCGAGATCCGCGACCTGCTGCGCACCAATGGCGACGCCGGCGCCGCGGTCGGCAAGCACGCCGGCAAGGGTGTGCAGGACCATTCCGAGGAATGAGGAAGTCTCCAAGACACGAAACGGCCCCCGGCACATCGCCGGGGGCCGTCTCTGTAGAACCTTGTGTCAGTTCATGTTCCAGGGCTCGCCGTAGGTGGTGACGCTGTCACCGGTCGACGAGATCAGGCGGGCGAACGGACGCAGCAGCACACCACCGGCAGCACCGGTCACCGTGCCGTGGGCGTTGGACAC